>SCUQ01000194.1 GCA_004297635.1 Rhizorhabdus sp.
CGTCGAGCGCCTTGAAGCTGGTCTGGCGCAGCAAGATCGGACAGCGCCGCCGCGGCGGGCCTTCGATCGACTCCTTGGGGGTTATGCCACGGGCGGGCATCGCCGCCTGGACGGCATCGATGTCGAGCGTGCGCGGCGTGAGATGGTTGATGTGCGGTCCGCGAAAGCTGACCACATCGGCGATCAGCCGATGCGTATCGAGCAGGTGGCCATAGGTCTGCGCGCTGACCGTGGCGGTCGCGTGCCAGCGGAAGGTTTCCAGCAGCTCGGCGACGAAATCGGCCGCTGCCGCCTCGTCGAGCCCGCCATCGCGTTCCGCCTGGCCGATCAGCGCGAGGGCGCCCGGTGTCACGATCCGGCGTGCATCGAGGATCGCCTGCGCCTCGGCGCGCAACGCCGCGTCATCGATCAGCTCCAGCCGGAGCAGCGAGGTGAAGACCCGGAAAGGATTTGCGGTGAGCGCCGCCTGATCGACCGGCCGGAAGGCCGTCGAGTGGACCGGCACGCCGGCACCGGCAAGATCATAATAGCCGACCGCTGCCATGCCCATCACCGCGAACGCCCGTCGCATCAGGGCCAGTTCGGCGGGCGTACCGACACGGATCGCGCCATGGCGTTCCCCGGCAAGCCGCCCGATGTCGCCGGTGCGGCCCATCGCCTCGGCGAGAGCGGGGTCCCGCGCCAGTACGGCGGCGTTGCTGGCATCCACCAGCTCGAGCAGCGTGCCATATTGCGGCACCTCCGCCCGGTACATCTCCGACATCGCCGCCGAGAAACGGGCCCTTATGTGATCTGACGAAACGAATCCCACCGTTTCGCCGCCCTTAGCCGTCGCTCTCGCGCTCGATATCGGCGCCGACCGCCGACAGCTTCTCCTCGAGCCGCTCATAACCGCGATCGAGATGATAGACCCGGTGGACGCGCGTCTCGCCCTCGGCAGCGAGACCGGCGAGGACGAGGCTCATCGAGGCACGCAGATCCGTCGCCATCACATCGGCGCCGATCAGCCCGTCGACGCCCTTGACCACCGCGGTACGGCCATGAACCTGGATATCGGCACCCATCCGCGTCAGTTCGGGAACATGCATGTACCGGTTCTCGAAGATCGTCTCGGTCAGCACGCTGGCACCATCGGCGAGCGCGAGCATCGCCATGAACTGCGCCTGCATGTCGGTCGGAAAGGCCGGGAATGGCGCGGTCGACAGGGTCAGTGGCGCGAGCCTGCCATGGGCCGTGACCTTGATCCCCTCCGCGCTTGCCGCGATGCCGACACCGCAGCTGCGCAGCCCGGCGAGGATCGCCTCCATATCTTCGGCGCGCGCGCCGGCCAGCATGATCTCGCCGCCGGTGATCGCTGCCGCGCAGGCGTAGCTGCCGGCCTCGATCCGATCGGGCATCACCGCATATTCGGCACCGTGGAGACTGGTTTTTCCCTGAACGACGAGACGGTCGCTGCCGATCCCGTCGATTTCGGCCCCCATCGCAACGAGGCAGCGGGCCAGATCGACGATCTCGGGTTCGCGCGCGGCATTTTCCATCACCGTTTCGCCCTGGGCCAGGACCGCGGCCATCAGCGCATTTTCGGTCGCGCCGACGGACACGACGGGAAAGCTGATCCGACCGCCCCGCAGACCGCCCGACGGCGCGGTCGCCTTCACATAGCCGGCGGCCAGCTCGATCTCGGCGCCGAGCGCCTCGAGCGCCTTGAGATGGAGGTCGATAGGACGATTGCCGATCGCGCAGCCACCCGGCAGCGAAACCGTCGCTTCGCCCGCCCGCGCCAGCAGCGGCCCCAGCACGAGGATCGAGGCGCGCATCTTCCGGACGATGTCATAGGGCGCGACCGTCGAAGCGATCGCCTTGGCCGACATGCGCATCTCGCGACCGATCACATCGCCCTTGCCGCGCCGGACCGTGGTCGACACGCCAAGTTCGTTCAACAGATGCCCGAAGCTGTCGACATCGGCGAGGCGCGGCAGATTGGTGAGCGTCAGCGGCTCCTCGCTGAGCAAGGAGCAGGGCAGCAGCGTCAGCGCCGCGTTCTTGGCGCCCGATATCGGCAGGCGGCCGTGCAGGCGGTTGCCGCCGCGAATTGTGATGCGATCCATGATCCGCATCTATCGGGGAGTCGGTTCCGTCTCAAGCGATGCATTTGCGACATCGTCCGGTCATCACGCTGGAACACAAGCGTCATCGTCATTCGATATCCGCCGCCCCACGATAGAAAAGGGGACTTCTGGTGCGATCATATCTTCTCGCGGGCGTTGCGGCGCTCGGCCTGCCGGGTGCCGCTCAGGCGCAAGCGACCGATGAGATCGTCGTCACCGGGCAGCGCGCTCAGCAGGAGCGTGCCATCGAAGCCAAGCGCAACGCGATCGGCATCGCCGATGTCGCCGCGGGCGATGAGATCGGCCGGCTGCCGGACCGCAACGTGGCCGAGGCGGTCGAGCGGCTGCCCGGTGTCGGTGTCACCTATGACCAGGGCGAAGGCCGCTATGTCGCGGTCCGGGGCGTGCCGTCGGACCTGAACGGCTACACCGTCAACGGTATCGAGATCGGCAATCCGGACGGGCTGGACCGCAAGCTGCCGCTCGACGTCATTTCCGGCCAGCTGCTCAACCGGATCGAGGTGATCAAGGCGCGCACGCCCGACCTCGACGGTCAGGGGATCGGCGGCACAATCAACCTTGTGACGCAGACCGCATATGACTTCCGCAACCCGTTCGCCTTCACCGCCAACGCCCAGATCGGCTATCAGGAGCTCAACGACGACCGCCCGATCCGTGGCGATGCCGCGATCGCCAAGCGGTTCGGCGGCGACGAGCAGTTCGGCATCGCGCTGGGCGCCAGCTATTCGAAGCGGACGTTCAGCAGCTACGGCCTCTATCCCGACGACTGGCGCCCCGTCACCGCCGCCGCCCGCGGTGGTCTGCCGATCAACATCAAATATACCGACTACAGCCTCACCCGCGAGCGGATCGGCGCGACCGGGTCGTTCGATTGGCGCCCAAGCGAAGACCATCAATTCTACCTTCGCGGCATCTACAGCAGATTTACCGAGGACGAATATCGCCAGCGTTACCGGCTCGACTTCGCGACCGACGCGCTGGTCAATTCGCCGGCGTTCCGCCTGAATGCCGACGGGCAGACGGGCAGCGTGACCGGCACGCCCAATATCGGCGTCGGCAACGGCACCGGACCCGAGCGCCGCCAGGACCTGCGGCAGGAATATAAGGAGAAATCGGTCCTCGCCGGAATGCTGGGCGGATCGAGCCAGTTCGATGCGCTACGGCTCGATTATGTGCTGGCGCGCGTGCACAACGAGGTTCGCGAACCCAACCAGCTCTGGCAGTTCCGCTGCAATCCGGGCACCGTCGATTTCGATTTCAGCGACGAGGTGTTCCGCGCCCAACCGCGCAGCGAGTGCACCCCCGCGCAGATGAATTTCCGCCAATATACGGAACAGAACGAACGCGGTGACGAGGATAGCTGGCAGGGGAAGATCGACCTGACCTACGACATGGCCGGCATGTTCGGCGACGGCAGCTTCCTGAAGGGCGGCGCGAAATATCGCACCACCGACAAGGATTTCGATGCGCGCAACGACACCTGGACCCGCGGGGCGAATGCCGCGAACCGCTTCACCCTCGCGCAATTCGGCCTCGCCGGCGATCCGGTGCTTTCCTATCCCGAAAAGGGCCGCCCCTATCCCGTCGCCCCGGTAATCGATCTCGACCGGATACGCGACTTCACAGCCGCCAACCTCGCCGGTCCGCTGTTCGTGAAGGACGCGGCCGCCAGCCTTAACAATGCGACGGTCAACGACTTCGTCATCGACGAGGATGTCAGCGCCGGTTACGCGATGGCGAATCTCGTGCTGGGCGACGTGACGGTCACGCCCGGACTGCGGTACGAACGCACCAAGCTGAAGATCGCCGGTTTCCGGCTCGACACCCGGGCCGGCGTCACGACGGTCGTCCCCGCGACCAGCCGCAACAGCTACGGGAACTGGCTGCCCAGCCTGATCGTCAGGATCGCGCCGTCGGCGCAGACGATATTCCGCCTGGCCTATACGCGCAGCATCGGCCGCCCCAATTACAATCAGCTCTCGCCCAGCGGCTCGCTGAGCTATGAGGCAGGCACGGCGCCGGGAACGTTCGAAGGATCGATCAGCTACGGCAATCCCGACCTGAAACCCTATCGCTCCGAGAATCTCGACATGAGCGCTGAATGGTATTTCGCCAAGGGCGGCCTGCTCAGCGTCGGAGTCTTCGCCAAGTTCATCAAGAATCCGATCTTCAGCCAGGCGTTCACGCAAAATGGCGTGACGCTGGACGGCCGGACCTATGCGATCCTGCGGACGACGCAGCCGCTGAACGCCGACCGCGGCGATATCATCGGCATCGAGGCCCAGTACCAGCAGCAGTTCACCTTCCTGCCCGGCCTGCTATCGGGTTTTGGGATCAGTCTGAACGGCACATATACCGACTCGACCCTGCACCTGCCCACGGGCCGGACATCCACCTTCCCGCAGCAGTCTCGCTATCTCTACGGTGCCGAACTTTTCTATCAGAAGGGCCGCATCGAGGGCTCGATCGCCTATCACAATACCGGCAAGTCGCTGCTTGCGGCGGGCGCTATCGCGTTCCAGGATCAGCATAACAACGACCTGCGCCGGCTCGATGCGAAGATCAGCGTCTCCATCACGGACAATATCCGCGTCTATGCCGAGGCACAGAATCTGACCGATGAGCCGACCCGCCAATATCAGGGCGACCGGACCGACTGGGTCATCCAGAATGAGCGTTATGGCCGCGCCTATTATGGCGGCGTCTCCGTCAATTTCTGAGGCGCGGCCCGCCTGAGATAACCCGGACTGGCGGCGTCCTAGCCCGTTCGAACGGAGGATCATGA
>SCUQ01000195.1 GCA_004297635.1 Rhizorhabdus sp.
CGCCGATCCCGCTCGACGCGCCGGTTACGAGTGCGGTGGACATGTCATATATCCTTGTAAAAGGTGGACCGACCGAAAGGCCGTCTTTGTTCATCCGGTGATGAAATCGAGCACGTCGGCGTTGAAGCGATCCTGGTGGGTCTGGATGAGGCCGTGATCGGCGCCTTCATAGACCTTGAGGACCGCATGTTTGACGATCTTCACGGTTGAAAGCGCCGAGGCGCCGATAGGCACGATCTGATCGTCATCGCCGTGCAGGACCAGCGTCGGCACGTCGAACCGCTGGAGGTCTTCGGTGAAGTCGCTCTCCGAGAAGGCGCGGATGCTGTCGAGCTGGCCCTTGAGGCCGCCCATCATGCCCTGCCGCCAGAACTCCTCGCGCAGACCCTCGGAGATCACCGTGCCGTCGCGGTTGTAGCCGTAGAAGGGGATGGTGAGGTCCTTGAAGAACTGGCTGCGGTTATCGAAGGTGCCCTGGCGGATGCCGTCGAACACCTCGATCGGCAGGCCGATCGGATGGGCCTCGGTCTTGAGCATCAGCGGGGGGACCGCGCCGATCAGTGCCACCTTGGCCACCCGCGCCGTGCCGTGCCGGCCGATATAGCGAGTAACTTCGCCGCCGCCGGTCGAATGGCCGACAAGGATGACCCTGTCGAGATCGAGCTGCTCGATCAGCTTGGCGAGATCGTCGGCATATTGATCCATATTGTTGTTGCCCCAGACCTGGTCGGAGCGGCCATGGCTGCGGCGGTCATGCGCGATGGTGCGGAAGCCCTGATTGGCGAAGAAGACCATCTGCGCGTCCCAGGCGTCGGCCGAGAGCGGCCAGCCATGCGAGAAGACGATCGGCTGGCCGTCGCGGGAACCCCAGTCCTTGTAGAAGATGCGGGTACCGTCCTGGGTGGTGATGGTGGTCATGATGCTGTCCCTTCACTGAATGTGGTGGGCGTCGCCGCCCGGTGGTTGAAGGATTAGGCTTGTTCCGGCATCGTCAGGATTGGCGGATACGACATTATCCGGTTCAAAAGTGACAAAGGACATCGCGATGGCGAAGGAACGGCCGGCGCGCCGCACCGAAGTGGGGCTGCTGCTCTATGCTGACTGCCAGATGGCGATGGTCCATGGCTTGACCGACATGCTCGATATAGCTGGCCGCTACGCTGCGCGGCGAGGCGGTGTGCCCACTCGCGTCAGCCATTGGCGGCTGCGCGAGGAAGGCGGTTTCGAGCGCTGCTACGACACGCATCCGGACGAGACGGGCAGCCCGGACTATATGCTCGTACCGGGGCGGCTGGCCGGACCGGCCGGACAGGAAGAGGCGACGCCTTATGCGCGTTTCCTGCTTGACCGGCATGCGCATGGCACGGTGCTCGCGTCCAATTGCGGCGGTGCCTTCATTCTGGCTGCGACCGGGCTGTTATCGGGCCGGCGGGCGACGACCCATTGGCAATTCGCCAACGCCTTTCGCGAACGCTTTCCCGATGTCCGGCTCGATCCGGACAAGATCCTGATCGAGGATGGCGACATCCTCACCGCCGGCGGGCTGATGGCGTGGACCGACCTCGGCCTCCGGATCGTCGACCGGCTGTTCGGGCCGACCGTGATGGTCGAGACGGGCCGCTTCCATCTGGTCGATCCGGTCGGGCGGGAGCAGCGCCACTATAGTAGCTTCTCGCCGAAGCTGAACCATGGCGACGAGGCGATCCTGAAGGTGCAGCACTGGCTGCAGGCGCGGGAAGCGCGGGCCATCAACGTCGGTGACATGGCGGCGCAGGCAGGAATGGAGGAACGTACCTTTCTGCGCCGCTTCAAGGCCGCAACCGGTCTGAAGCCGACCGAATATGCCCAGCATCTGCGCGTCGGCAAGGCACGCGAGCTTCTGGAACTTACCAAGCGGCCGATCGAGCAGGTCGCCTGGACGGTGGGCTATGAGGATGCGGCGGCATTCCGCAAGCTGTTCCACCGCATCATCGGCCTGTCGCCGGGCGAATATCGCCAGCGCTTCGGCGTCGGTCGAAGCGAGGAGCCGCTAGCGG
>SCUQ01000196.1 GCA_004297635.1 Rhizorhabdus sp.
GCGGTCAGTCCCCAGCTTCCCAGCACCCCGGCGCTTGCCAGAGCGGCGACTTCATGCATGATCCGCTCATCTTCAGGCCCGTCCACCACGGCGGCTTTCCCCTGCAGCAGGTGGCCCAATGACAAGCTTCTTCCTCATTCATGGCGGCATGCATGGCGGCTGGTGCTGGGAAGATGTGGTGCCGTTGCTGGAGCAGGCCGGGCATCGGGTGGTCGCGCCCGATCTGCCGGGCAGCGGCAGCGATCGCACCCCGCTCGCCGAGGTCACGCTGAAGCTCTACGCGGATCATGTCAGCGCGATGATCGCGCGGGAGGCCGAGCCGGTCCTGCTCGTCGGCCATAGCATGGGCGGCGTGACGATCAGCGAGGTGGCGGAGCGGATTCCCGATCGGCTGCGGGGGCTGGTCTATGTGTCCGCGCGGCTGATCCCCGACGGCCAGTCGATGGCGGACGTGCGCGCCAACGATGTCAGCACCCGGCCGGGCCTGTCGCTGTCCGCCGACGGCGTGTCCACCACCTATGATCCGGTGCGGGCGGCGGAGGTATTCTACAACCGGACATCGCCGGAGACGCTGAAGCGGGTGATGCCGCGGCTCACCCCCCAGGCCATCCTGCCCACCCGCACGCGGCTGGCGCTGACCGAGGAGCGCTTCGGCCGGGTGCCGCGCGCCTATGTCGAATGTCTCCAGGATCGCAGCAACCCGCTGGCCATGCAGCGCGAGATGCAGGCCGTGCTGCCCTGCGACCCCGTCGTCACCATGGATAGCGATCATTCGCCCTTCTATTCGGCGCCCGACGCGCTGGCGGAGAATCTGATCGCGATCGCGGCCGCCTTTTCGAGGCGCGCCGAGACGGTCTAGCGGCCGGCGCTGGCAGGCGATCGCGCCATCAGGCCGGGATGTAGCGCAGCCTGATCACATCCTCGCCGATCCGATCCTGCGCGATCAGGCGGAGCCGTGGGCGGGCGGCGGCGAAATAGGGGGTGCCCTGGCGGAGTATGACCGGGTGAAGATAGATGCGATATTCGTCGATCAGGCCGAGATCGGTGAGGCTGCGCGCCAGATCGGGGCCGGCGACCTCGATCTCGCCATCGCGTTCGGCCTTCAGCGCGCGGATCGCATCCGCCAGATCGCCTTCGACAAGGCTGGCATTGGGGCCGAGCGGCGGCCGGCTGCGCGACACGACCCATTTGGGCTGGCGCCGCCATGCCGCGGCAAAGGCCCGCTCGTCTGCGCCCCAATCGGGCTGCTCGTCATCCCAGTAGCGCATGATCTCATAGATTTTGCGGCCATAGAGGCTGCCCGCCTGTCCCTCCGCCTCGCGGATGAAATGGCGGAACAGCGTCTGATCCGGCGCGAACGCCATATGATCGACATAGCCGTCGAGCGACTGGTTCATGCCGAATATGAGCCTGGCCATCGTCGCCTCCCCGAACCGATCAGTCGCCGGTGCGCAGCTTGATCTTGTTGGGGAGCTTTTTCCCCTTGGTGCGGCGGGACGGAATCTGGACGGGGTTCTTCTTCTTCCATTCGGCCCAGGTCATCGGGCCATCGGGGGTGTCGATGATGGTATCGTCCATGGGTGCGCTTCCGGGGCGTGTGGGGTGCGTCAGGCGCGTGAGGGCCCGATCACTGGATTCCCCGCAATGTAATCGAAAGGGCCTGGGGTGGTAAGGGCTGTTGGCCGTCCTTCTAGACGGGCCTTCGCCCAGCTCAGTCCTTCCTCAGGATGCGCGGTGGGCGGGGAAGGGGGGTCAGGCGGCGCGATGGGCCGGTGGTGGCTCGGCGGCGCCCTGGCTTCCGGTCGCGCCCCAGGCGGTGATCGAGACGATCGCGACCAGGGCGAGGCCGAGGCCATATTCGATCGCGGCGATGCCGCGAATATCGTCCAGCAGCATGATCAACCTGCGCACCTTACGCGTTCCTTCGTGATGTCGTTACGGCAAGGGTGACATCGGCCGATGAACAGCGGCTTGCGGTTGTTGGTTGATGCGGCGTTGAGGATGGCGTTTTCATCGCCGTTCGTCATCACGGACCGGATCACAGGGGCCGGGACGACAGGTGAGGAGAGGTCAGGGGACTGGCCGGAACATGAGGAGTGCGCGATGCCGAAGCTCGATCTCGATAGCATTCCGCTGAGCAGCGGATGCAGCTATCCGCATCCGTTCAGGGATATCTGCCTGGGCGCGACGTGGCGCAAGCTGGGCGACGCGGCGGGGCTGCGCGATTTCGGCGTGAACCTCGTACGGCTGCCGCCGGGCAAATGGTCGAGCCAGCGACATTGGCACAGCGTTGAGGACGAGTTCGTCATGGTGCTGGAGGGCGAGCTGGTCGCGGTGGAGGGGGATGGGGACCATCTGCTGCGGGCCGGGGATTGCATCGGGTGGAAGGCGGGCGATCCGGCGAAGGCGCACTGCCTGCAGAACCGGAGCGATCGCGATGCGGTGTATCTGGAGGTGGGCACGCGGCGGCCGGACGAGGACGCATGCGATTATCCGGATATCGATATGGTCGCGCGGCCGGGGGAGCCGATCTATCGGCATCGGGATGGGACACCCTATCCGGCGGATGCGTAGAAGGCGCGACCCGACTCTCCGCGGGAATGACGAGGGATGGAAGGAGGGGGGACGGGAGGAGGAGGGGCGGCCTATTCCGCCGCCATCACCTCGGCCTCGGCATCGTCGCTGCGGCCCTCGACGATGATGACGAGATGTTCGACGCGGGGCGGGCTCTGAAAGAAGGGGCCGCAGAGCTTGCGCCATTCGAGGAAGGCTTCCGAATTGCGGAACTCGATCATGTGATCCTCGATCGTCTCCCACTCCACGAACATGCGGTAGCGGCTCGGCTGTTCG
>SCUQ01000197.1 GCA_004297635.1 Rhizorhabdus sp.
GGATCGCCGTCCGGCGACAGCGTGTGCGGCACGAAGCCGTAATTGGCCGGATAGCGCATCGGCGTATGGAGGATGCGATCGACGAACAATGCGCCCGACTTCTTGTCGAACTCATATTTGACGGGTTCGCCGCCCACCGGCACTTCGATGATGACGTTGAGGCTGTTGGGCGGATCGTCGCCCACGGGGATGAGGTCGATGTTCATGGCCGCGCCTTTATGCTGCAGCGCACCCGATTCCAAGCTGCAATCGCGATGATTTGGCGGAATTCCGCGATGGAAAGGCTTTAGGCGCGCCAAACGGCCTTAAATGCCGCCTGGGCGCATGGAAAACCGGTTCCCACTTTTCCGCGCGATGCTTTAAGGGCGCGCAGCATGAGCAAGATCGAAACACCACGCCCGATCCGGGGCACGCAGGACATGCTGGGCGAGCAGGCATTGCGCTTCGGCCATGTCGTGGAGACGTTCGACAGGGTGCGCCGCCTCTATGGTTTCGGCCGGGTCGAGGTGCCGATGTTCGAGCCGACCGCCGTGTTCGCGCGTTCGCTGGGCGAAACCACCGACGTCGTCTCCAAGGAAATGTACAGTTTCGAGGATCGCGGCGGCGATTCGGTCACGTTGCGGCCCGAGTTCACCGCCGGCATCGCCCGCGCCTATCTGACCGAGGGCTGGCAGCAGCATGCGCCGCTCAAGGTCGCGACCCATGGCGCGCTGTTCCGCTACGAACGGCCGCAAAAGGGGCGCTATCGGCAGTTCCACCAGCTCGACGCCGAGGTGATCGGTTCGGCCGAGCCCCAGGCCGATATCGAGCTGCTTTGCATGGCGGACCAGCTGCTGCGCGAGCTGGGCGTGGCGGACGGCGTGACTCTGACCCTCAACACGCTGGGCGACGGCGCGACGCGCGAGGCCTGGCGCGCCGCGCTCGTCACCCATTTCGACCGTCATCGCGGCGAGCTGTCGGAGGACAGCCAGGAGCGGCTGGCGAAGAATCCGCTGCGCATTCTCGACTCGAAGGACCCCCGCGACCGGCCGATCGCCGACGCCGCGCCCGAGATCGACAGCTATCTGTCAGCCGAGGCTGGCGCCTTCTTCGCGGCAGTCACCCAGGGGCTCGATGCCGCCGGGGTGGCCTGGACCCGCAACGCGCGGCTGGTGCGGGGGCTCGATTATTATCGTCACACCGCGTTCGAATTCGTCACCGACCGCCTGGGGGCGCAGGGCACGGTGCTCGGCGGAGGCCGCTATGACGGGCTGATCGAGGCACTGGGCGGCCCGCCGACGCCAGCGGTCGGCTGGGCGGCGGGGATCGAGCGGCTGGCGATGCTGATCGACGCGCCCGATGCCGAGCGGATCGATGTCGCGATCGTCCCGATGGGTGATGCCGCGCAGCTGATGGCCAGCCGGGTGCTGGCGGAACTGCGCCGGGCCGGGATCGCCGCCGACATGGCCTATAAGGGCAATATGAAGAAGCGGATGCAGAAGGCCGATGCGAGCGGAGCGCTCTGGGCGGTGATCATCGGCGACGATGAGGTGGCGAAGGGCGAGGTCGCCCTGAAGCATATGGTCGACCAGACCCAGAGCTGGGTGGCCGCCGACAAGCTCGTCGAAACGCTGCGGGGTTGAGCGGCATGGCGGGAATCAGTTCGGCGCGGATCGCGCAGATCGAGGCGCGGCGGGACGAGCTGCAGGCGCTGATGTCGCGCGGCGACCTGCCGTCCGACCAGTTCGTGCAGCTGTCGAAAGACTATGCCGAGATCGAGCCGGTCGCGGTGGCGGCCGGCGAGGTGCGGCGGCTGCGCGCCGAACTCGACGTCCTGAAGGGCATGGCCGAGGACGATGAGGGCGATGCCGAGCTGCGCGCGATGGCGGTCGAGGAGGCCGAGGAGATCCGGTCCAGGCTGCCGGAGGCCGAGCGGGCGCTGGCGCTGCGGCTGCTGCCGCGCGACGCGGCCGACGAGCGCTCGGCGATGCTCGAGATCCGCGCCGGCACCGGCGGCGACGAGGCGGCGCTGTTCGCGGGGGACCTGTTCCGCATGTATCAGCGCTATGCCGAGGATCGCGGCTGGCGGGTCGAGCTGATCTCGGCGAGCGCGGCCGATCTCGGCGGATATAAGGAAGTGGTGGCCAGCGTCACCGGCGCCGGCGTGTTCGCGCGGCTGAAGTTCGAGAGCGGGGTGCACCGTGTCCAGCGCGTGCCGGTCACCGAGTCGGGCGGGCGCATCCACACATCCGCCGCGACCGTCGCGGTGCTGCCGGAGGCGGAGGAGGTCGATGTCCAGATCGACGAGGCGAAGGATCTCAGGATCGACGTCTATCGGTCGTCGGGGCCGGGCGGCCAGTCGGTCAACACCACCGACAGTGCGGTGCGGATCACGCATATCCCGTCGGGACTGGTCGTCATCCAGCAGGACGAGAAGTCGCAGCACAAGAACAAGGCCAAGGCGCTCAAGGTGCTGCGCACCCGCCTCTATGAGATCGAGCGCGAGCGGCTGGCGAGCGCGCGGGCGGGCGCGCGCAAGTCGATGGTCGGATCGGGCGACCGTTCGGAGCGTATCCGCACCTATAATTTCCCGCAGGGCCGGGTGACCGATCACCGCATCAACCTGACCCTCCACCGCCTGCCGGAGATTCTCGAAGGGCCGGGGCTGGAGGAGCTGGTCGGCGCGCTGATCGCCGAGGACGAGGCCGAGCGGCTGGCGCAGCTGGATGGCTGAGCGGATCCGCGCCGCGCTGGCGCGGGCGGCGGCGGATCTCGCCGCGACCAGCGAAACGGCCCGGCTCGATGCCGAGCTGCTGATGGCGCACGCGCTGGGCGTGGAGCGCGAGGCGATGCTGCTGGGGCGGCTCGACGATCCGGTGCCGGCGGGCTTCGCGCCGCTGGTCGCGCGTCGCGCAGGGCATGAACCGGTCGCCTATATCATCGGCTCTCGCGACTTCTGGACGATCCGGCTCGCGGTTGCGCCCGGCGTGCTGATTCCGCGGCCCGACAGCGAGACCCTGATCGAGGCGGCGGTGGCGCATTTCGGCCGGCCGGGCCCGGCGCGCATCCTCGATCTGGGCGTCGGATCGGGCGCGCTGCTGCTCGCGGCGCTGGCGGAATGGCCGCAGGCGACCGGCCTGGGCATCGATGCGTCCGCGGCCGCGGCGGCGATCGCACAGGCCAATGCGGAGCGGCTCGGGCTGGCGGAGCGCGCAGCGATTCGTCTGGGCGACTGGGGGGAGGGGATCGATGAATGTTTCGACCTGATCCTGTGCAATCCGCCCTATGTCGAGCACGACGCGGGGCTGGCGCCGGACGTGGTCCGGTTCGAACCGGCAAGCGCGCTCTTTGCCGGTGCCGACGGGTTGAACGACTATCGCCGCCTCGCACCGCAAATCGGCCGTTTGCTGGCGCCGGGCGGGCTTGCCGCGATCGAAATCGGCGCGGATCAGGCGGATAGCGTGCTGGCGCTGGTCGCGGCGGCGGGGCTGGTCGGATCGGTGCGCACCGATCTCGCCGGCCGTGACAGGGTCATCCTCGTCAAAGCGTGATCCTTTTGTCGCACCGCCGGATTATTCCGCTTGGAAAATGCCGCGCGAGCCCCTACATCGGGGCCATAGACAGGGCTCGGGATGCCACAGCGCACCGGCTCGATGCTACGACCTCCAATGCCAGGGGCGCCGAATTGTGGGCGGCCATGACGTGTGGCGGATGCGGGCCCCAACGGGTCCGCGCCTGTGGGCGGCGTGCATCATTTTAACGGTTTGGGGCATTGCCCCTGATGGTATCCGGGACGGTCCCGGTGTGGGAGTGGTGAACCGATACCACCAGTGACGAGGACATCGGAAACTTGATCAATAATCGGCAAAACGGCCGCCGTCGCGGTCGTGGCGGTGGGCCGGGTGCGCCTCGGCCGAATGGTTCGAACGGCGGCCAGGATCGTGGCAATCGCATCGACAATCGCGCGCGTGGCAATGCCGCCCAGCTGCTCGAGAAATACAAGGCGCTGGCGCGCGACGCCCAGATGCAGGGCGATCGCGTCAACACCGAATATTATCTGCAGTTTGCCGATCATTATTTCCGCGTGCTGAGCGAGACCCGCGCGCGCTTCGAGGATCAGCAGCCGCGCCCGCGCCGTGACGACTTCTCCCAGCAGTCCGACGAGGATTATGCGGACGAAGGCGATCGCATCGGCGGCGACGAACGCCAGCAGGCGCCCGAACCGGCCTATGATCCGCGTGATCGCGCGCCGCGTGCCGACTATGCCCGCAACCGGGACGATCAGCCCCGCGACCGTGACCCCCGAGCCGAGCGCGAGCCCCGTGGCGATCGTGAAGCGCGCGTGGAGCGTGAGCCCCGCGCCGAACGACAGCCGCGCGCCGAGCGCGAAGCCCGTGAACCCAGGGTGGAGCGGCAGCCGCGCGTCGAACGTGAGCAGCAGGCCGAAGAGGCGTCGGTCGACCAGGCCGAGGAGCGCCGTCCGCGGCGCGGCCGCCCGCCGCGCATCGAGCGCAGCGTGGAGGACGCAGAGCCTGCCGCACCCGCCGTTCAGCCGGTGCTGTTCGATGCGCCTTCGGAAGAGGAAGAGGCACGGCCGGTCCGTCGCCGCGGTCGCCCGCCCAAGGCGCAGGCCGTCGAGCAGATCGAGGCCGATCGGTTGCCGCCTTCGCTGTCGCTGTCGGCGCCCGACAATGATGGCGATGAGCCGACCGAGCGCCCGCGCCGCACCCGCAAGCCACGGGGCGAAAGCGCCGCGGCCTGAGGATATACGTACAGGATTATGGAAAGGGGGGTGTCCGCATGGGCGCCCCCTTTTTCATTGCGGGCAGGGCCCAGCCCTAGTCGCGGCGATCCCAGCGGGCGCTCGGATCCTCATCGGGCCGGCCGACATCCTCGTCATGGCCCGTGCCCGAGCTCATGAAGATCAGCCCCATCAGCGCGCCGGCGAGCAATACCGACAGCGACACCCCAGCGCTGGTCGCCACCACGACCGCGACGGTAAGCGGCGATCCGTCCGCCCAGAGGTAGAATAGGGCCGCGACGACGCTGAGCATCGCTGTCGCGATCACCCAGCGCATGATCCAGCGAAAGCGCATCCAGGCATGGGCGGCGGCGACGGGATCGGACAGGCGGTTATGCGGGCGGTTCATGGCTTCCCTTTGCGGCGGAAAAGTGGGATCATCAAGCCGTCAGGGACCCGGGCCACTTCCGGACCATCGAACCGGCGGCGCAGATCCGGGCCCGGCATGTTCAACTGTCCGCTTGTGGCGGACCGGGGCGGGGGATGGAGGCCGATATGACCATTGCGACGATTCTCCAGGGGCGCGGTGACAACCCCATTATCAGCATCTCGCCCGGCATGGCGGTGGTCGAGGTGGTGGCGCTGCTTGCCGACAAGCGGATCGGTGCCGTCCCCGTGATCGAGCAGGAGCAGGTCATCGGAATCATGTCCGAACGCGACATGATCTACGGGCTGCGCAAGGACGGTGCGAAATTCCTCGATCGGGAGGTTCGTGACGTGATGACCGCGCCGGTGATCACGGTGACCAGCGACACCAGCCCGCTGGAGGCGCTGGCGATGATGACGCGGCGGCGCATCCGCCATCTTCCGGTCGTCGACGACGGGGTGCTGATCGGCTTCGTGTCGATCGGCGATCTGGTCAAGGCCCGGATGGAGCGGATCGAGGGCGAAGCCGCGGCGATGCGCGAATATATCCAGACCGCCTGAATCGAAAAGCCGTCCACTTCAGGCACTTGCCGGTGATGCGATTCCCGGCGTCCCGAATCGCGCGGGGGGTTGATTCGGGGTCGTCGGTTCCTATCTTGTGATCCCGAGCGGCGCGGAAATCCCGGAAAATCGGGCTCAATTCGCGCTGCACAATTTTTGTAATTTTTGTTGTTGACCGGTGGGGGCCCCGCCCATAGAAGCCCCTCCACCGGACGGCGGCACGGTTCAACCGAGCTGCTACGGACCTCCCGATCGCTAGTCGATCACCCGAAGAGCGATCTTGGGGATAGGGTGGTTTGTCGGTTCTTTGACATTGTTGGAAAGATGAAGGGACATGTGGGCGGCGGCTCCGGGTCTGCTGGTTTTCAAGGCCAGTGGTATTCGGTT
>SCUQ01000198.1 GCA_004297635.1 Rhizorhabdus sp.
AGCCGAAGCATGCGGGTGTCGCGATCGAGCAGCATATTCCAGTCGGTATCAGGCAGGCGGGGCTGCAGCCGTTCGCGATTCCAATGTGCCAGGCCCCGCTGGAAACTGTCGGTGAGAAATTGCGAGCGTCGGTCCCACTCCTCGATACTGTATCGGGTCGCCATTCGTTGTTCCTGCGATTGATATTGTTGAGCGCGAAGAACGAAGAGCAAAGAAGGAGGGTTCCGGATTAAACGTACTGATGTGGATCAAGGCGGTTATGTGCGGCAGACATCAACGGACGCGTGCGACGACAAAAAGCGATAGCGAAGCATGATGTGGCGTACAATTGGCGATGGGGCGAGGTTGTCGAGACGAGGCACCCGCGGCGCTCCCGCGCCCGACGCTCAGGTCGCCAGCGCCAATGAAATGGCCGCGGTGAGCGACTCCGCGCCATAGGGCTTCTGAACGATATGGAATCCGGCGGCTTCGCCACCGGCGACCTCACGGCTATAGCCCGTGGCGAGCAGGATGGCCTGGGTCGGGTTGATCTCGCGCAGGCGACGGGCGAGGTCGAGGCCGGTCATACCCGGCATGACGATGTCGGAAAAAACGAGATCGAAGTGACGTCCGGCGAGCAGGTCGAGGGCAGCTTCGGCGCTGTCCGCTTCCGTCACTTCGGCGCGCAACTCGCCCAGCATGGCGCGGGCGAACTGGCGGACATTGTCATTGTCCTCGACCAGCAGCACATCGAGCCTGTCCCATTCGACGATTGCCGAGCGCGCAGCAGGAGCAAGATCGGGAAGCCTTTCGGACCGCGGCAGCTGAATGAAAACGGTGGTGCCTTCTCCCGGTGTGGAAGCGATGCGGGCATGACCGCCAGTCTGCGCCGCAAAGCCATGAATCTGGCTGAGGCCCAGACCGGTGCCCTTGCCGACCGGCTTGGTGGTGAAAAAGGGTTCGAACACGCGCTCGATCATATCGGGATCGATACCCTCGCCCGTATCGTGGAGGGCGATGCACACAGTATTGTCCTCTGGCAGGTTGTGCGCCGAAATGGTGATGATGCCGCCGTTCGGCATGGCATCACGCGCATTGAAGGCTGCGTTGAGGAGCGCGGTTTCCAGCTCCGCCGCATCGGCTTCGATGGGCCACAGATCCGGCGCGAGATCGAGACGCACGTCGATCTGGCTGCCCAGGGTACGCGAGACGACTTCGCCGAATGCATCGAGGCGGGTGCCGAGATCGAGCACCTCAGGCTTGAGCGACTGGCGTCGGCCGAAGGCCAGCAGCTTGGCGGTCAGGGCGGTTGCCTTGTCGGCGGTTTCGGTGATCGCGTTGACGTATCGGCGGCGCTTCTCCGGCGCGAGATCCTCCTTCTGGAGCAATTCGGCAGAGCCGCGGATCACGGTCATCAGATTGTTGAAATCATGCGCGATCCCGCCGGTCAGCTCGCCCAGCGCCTGCATCTTCTGAGACTGGAAGAGGGCGGAGCGAGCCTGCTCCAGCTCATCCTGCGAGCGTTTCTTCTCACTGATGTCGCGCGTGATCTTGGCAAAGCCGATAAGTTCGCCACGTTCGTCATGGATCGGGTCGAGCACGATATGAGCCCAGAAACGGGAGCCGTCCTTTCGTAGCCGCTCCGCCTCGCGCTCATAGCGGCCGTCGCGCAGCGCGCTTGCCAGGGCGAGCGCCGGTTCGCCCCGGTCGCGATCTTCCTGGGTATAGAAGCGCGAGAAATGTTGTCCGATGATCTCGGCGGCGGAATAGCCCTTTATGGCCTCCGCTCCCGCGTTCCAGTTCGTCACTCGGCCTTCAAGGTCGAGCATATAGATCGCATAGTCCCTGACACCCTGAACAAGCAGGCGGAAGCGCTGCTCGGCAGCGAAAAGCGACTGGTCGGCCGCGCGCCGATCGGTGATGTCGCGGGTAATCTTCGCGAAGCCGGCCAGGCTGCCGTCATCCGAGATGATCGGATCAACCACGACATGGACCCAGATCAGCTGGCCGTCCTTGCGGACACGCTGGCCCTCGGACTCATAGCGCCCCTCTTCGGCTGCGGTCCGAAGTATGGTTTCGGGCAATCCTGCGGCGCGATCCTCAGGCGTAAAGAAACGTGAGAAATGCTGGCCGATGATCTCCCCGTCCTCATAACCTTTGAAGCGGCGGGCGCCGGCGTTCCAGGTGAGGATGTGGCCGTCAGCATCAAGCATGTAGATGGCGTAATCGCTCACCGCATCGACCAGCAGCTGATAGCGCCGCTCTCTCGCCTGCGCGTCGAAGGTCAGTGGATAATCCATGCTTCCGAAAAGCCCCCCAGGGCAAATTTACCCTTGCCCGTGACAAACCGTTACGACCCATGGGCGGTTCCACCAAGCACCCGGAGGGCACTTATATGCAAAGGGATTTTATAGTTAACGTCATTTTAGGACCCCATCGGCGATAGCGGAGCAAATTTCGCCGGATGGAAGACCCGCATGAAGATCAGCGTCACCGCACCGCATATCGCCAGCCTGCTCGATCAGGCGCCTGCCGACGCGGAGGTGCTTTCGCTCGACTGCTTCGACACACTGCTCTGGCGCAACGCGCAGGCGCCGTCGGATGTCTTCGCCGAACTGGAGATCGAGGGTGGCGCGATCGAGCCGCGCGTCTTTGCGGAGCGCGCGGCGCGCAAGGCAGAGGCGTCCCGCTCCGGCCAGAGCGAGGTGTCGATCGAGACCATTCATAAACGCTTATGGCCGGGTGCGGAAGATGCTGCCATCGCGGCTTCGGTGCAGCAGGAATTGGCTCTGGAGGCGCGGCATTGCTTTGGCTTCAAGCCGGTGATGGACCTGATCGCTACCGCCAAGGCCAGGGGCCTGAAGGTCATCATCGTCAGCGACAGCTATTTTAGCCCGGATCAGCTCCGCGAACTGATCGCGCGGGCGGCCGGCGAAGTCCTCACCGCGATGATCGACCAGATATTCACATCTTCCCAGCATGGGATGAGCAAGGCCGAAGGGCTGCTGTCCGTGGTGCTGTCGGAGCTCGGCATCGCGCCGGAAAAGATGCTTCATGTGGGCGACAATCGCATCGCCGACCAGGAAGCACCGGCGGCGCTTGGCATCAACACCGCCCATCTGGTGCAGTTCGACCCGGGCAGCGAGATAAGGCTGCGCCATGAAGCCATGGCCGCGGTGGTGCTCGATTCCGCGACGCGGCAGACCGTGCCGGCGATGCAGCCGCATCGACCCCTGCTGTCGCTGCGCGGCGAGCAGGATCCGGCTTTCGTGCTGGGCCATGATGTGATCGGGCCGGTGCTTCACGGCTTTGCCGAATGGGTGCGCGACGAGGCCGAGGCGCTGGCGGCGCGCTGTGGCCGGCCGGTCAAGACGATGTTCCTGATGCGTGACGGCTATCTGCCGATGAAATTGTTCGAGACGCTGGGATCGACGATCCAGAGCGGGGAGATTGCGATCAGCCGGCTGACCGCAGGCCGCGCGAGCCTGATCGACGCAGCGGCGATCGGCGCGCTTGTCGAGCGCGAGGCGGGCAAGCAGCGTTTCGACGTTCTGGCTGGCATGCTGCTGCTGGAGCCGCACGAGGCGCGCAAACTAGGCGCGCCGACCGGCGATGTCGCGGAGCTCGAGAAGGTCGTCCGCACCGGAGAAGCGGCGCAGAAGGTGATCCGCCGGTCCGAGCGCTATGCCGAACGGCTGATCGCGCATGTGAAGCGCGCCGGATTGCAAGACGGCGATATGCTGATGGTGGTCGATCTGGGTTATCATGGCACTGTGCAGGATCGGATCGTGCCGCTG
>SCUQ01000199.1 GCA_004297635.1 Rhizorhabdus sp.
CAGCCGGGAGGCAATGCAGGTCGAAGCGATTTCGACCGGTTCGCTCGGGCTCGATATCGCGCTCGGCATCGGCGGTCTGCCCAAGGGCCGCGTCGTCGAGATTTTCGGCCCGGAAAGCTCGGGCAAGACCACCCTTGCGCTCCACGCGATCGCCGAAGCCCAGAAAATGGGCGGCACCGCGGCCTTCATCGACGCCGAGCATGCGCTCGATCCGGTCTATGCCAAGAAACTCGGGGTCAACATCGACGAGTTGATCGTCTCGCAGCCCGACACGGGTGAACAGGCGCTGGAGATCACCGACACGCTGGTCCGCTCCAACGCGATCGACGTGCTGGTGATCGATTCGGTCGCGGCGCTGGTGCCCCGTGCCGAGATTGAGGGTGAGATGGGCGACAGCCATGTCGGTCTTCAGGCCCGGCTGATGAGCCAGGCGCTGCGCAAGATCACCGGCTCGATCAGCCGTTCGAAGTGCCTCGTCATCTTCATCAACCAGATTCGCATGAAGATCGGTGTGATGTACGGCTCGCCCGAAACGACGACGGGCGGCAACGCGCTGAAATTCTACGCCTCGGTTCGCCTCGACATCCGCCGCACCGGCGCGATCAAGGACCGTGACGAGGTGGTCGGCAATGCGACCCGGGTGAAGGTGGTCAAGAACAAGGTCGCCCCGCCGTTCAAGCAGGTCGAGTTCGATATCATGTATGGCGAGGGCGTCTCCAAGGTCGGTGAGTTGATCGACTTGGGCGTCAAGGCCGGCTTCGTCGAGAAATCCGGCGCTTGGTTCAGCTATGACTCGATCCGCATCGGTCAGGGCCGTGAGAATTCGAAGACCTATCTCCGCGAGAACCCCGAACTCGCCGCCAAGCTCGAAGCGGCGATCCGCGGCAAGTCGGACGATGTCGCCGAAGCGCTGATGGCCGGTCCGTCCGAGGACGACGACGCCTGAGATCAAGCCCCGTCATGCTGAAATCAATCAGCATGACGGACCGGTTGTTCGCTGCATCGGAGGAGCCAAGGCCATGGCGGCACGTCTCAACTATATCGAACTGCCGGTCGGCGACACCGCCGGCAGCAAGGCCTTCTTCGAAAAGGCGTTCGGCTGGTCGCTGACCGCCTTCGGCCCCGATTATGCGGCGACCGTCGGTGGCGGGGCGGGGGGTGCCGATATCGGCCTCAACGGCGATCCCGCCCAGGCGACCGCAGCGCCGCTCGCGGCGATCGAGGTCGACGATCTCGAAGCGACGCTCGCCGCCGTCGAGGCGGCGGGCGGGACGATCACTCTGCCGATCTTCAGTTTTCCCGGCGGCCGCCGCTTCCACTTCCGCGAGCCATCGGGTAACGAGTTGGCGGTCTATGTGAACGAGGCGGGCTGACGGGCGGGGCCTGCGCCTCTTTGCGGGGAGCGGCCCTTGACTATTACCGTCCACCATCTCGAAAATTCGCGTTCGCAGCGGGTGCTGTGGATGCTCGAGGAGCTCGGCCTTCCCTATGAGGTGAAGCGCTATGAGCGCGACAGGAAGACGATGCTCGCGCCGCCCGAGCTGAAAGCGGTTCATCCGCTCGGCAAGTCGCCGGTCATCGATCATGACAGCCGCATCGTCGCGGAGACCGCGACGATCCTCGAATATCTCGTCGCGCTGGCGAACGGCCGCCTCGGTCCGCCGGAGGATGCCGATGGCACCATGCGCTGGCGTTATTTTCTCGACTATGCCGAAGGCTCGCTGATGCCGCCGCTCCTGTTGTCGCTGGTGATCGCGAAGCTCGGTCCGCTCGGATGGCCCGCCCGCGGCTTCATCACGAAGATGGCGATGGTCCATATCGACTATGTCGAAAGCGAACTTCAGCAGCGCCCCTGGTTCGCCGGCGCCGCTTTCAGCGCCGCCGACATCATGATGAGCTTTCCCCTCGAAGCAGCCCGCCAGCGCTTCAGCCTGGATGGCAAACGCCCCGCGATCACCGCCTGGCTCGACCGCATACACGCGAGGCCAGCCTATCAGGCCGCGCTGGAGAAGGGCGGGCCGTATGCTTATGCGTGACGGCGCCCGAGATGAATTGTAGCGACTTTAATCGCGAATGGGAGGATGGCCTCACACCCAGAATGCGCCAACTGTTCGCGGAAACAGCAGAACGTCATTCTCTGCATCTGGAATGGAACGAGACGGCACCAGTTGAGGTGGCGTGTGATTACCCAGCTCAACCAGGGTTGGATTTCCGTTTATGGCTTACGCTTAGCGGCGACGAGTTCGTTTGCGGAGGCGAGGGCTGGTCTGCCCATATCTTTCCGGTCGACTCCGATCGAAATTGGCAACTGACTGTAGCTGTCGTCGATGGGCTCGTAACCGGCGAAGCCCGGATTGTTCTCTATCGATGGATTGGACGGTCGAGGCCATATTGGACCGTATTGCAGCTCCGTTCGGACGATGGCTGGACAAATGTTTCGACAGGGCTGGGCTGCGCTTTGATACCCGTCAGTCGTTCGACGATCGTAAGAAACGGCTATCAGGATCAAGTGGCTCGCCTGACGGTGGCGTGGGGATCGATTATCGCATGGTTGCTGCTGATCATCGGCGGCTATCTTCTATTTCTATTATAGCCAACCCGCTTGAGAACCGCCCCCCGCTCGCCTAAGTCGCATTTATGACCTCGACCAACGACATCCG
This sequence comes from Rhizorhabdus sp., assembly GCA_004297635.1. Classification (GTDB taxonomy): domain Bacteria; phylum Pseudomonadota; class Alphaproteobacteria; order Sphingomonadales; family Sphingomonadaceae; genus Rhizorhabdus. The sequence goes on from SCUQ01000199.1 coordinate 2,661, forward strand.
CCGCGCCTTCCTCGATCATTTCGCGAAGGAGGGGCATGCATCCGTCCCCTCCGCGCCGCTGGTGCCGCATAACGACCCGACCCTGATGTTCGTCAACGCGGGGATGGTGCCGTTCAAGAACGTCTTCACGGGCCTGGAGACGCGGCCCTATTCGACCGCGACCTCGTCGCAGAAATGCGTGCGCGCCGGCGGCAAGCACAATGATCTCGACAATGTGGGCTATACCGCGCGGCACCACACCTTCTTCGAGATGCTCGGCAATTTCTCGTTCGGCGATTATTTCAAGGAACGCGCGATCAGCCTCGCCTGGAGCCTGCTGACCGGCACCTGGGGCGTCCCGGCCGACAAGCTGACCGTCACCGTCTATCATACCGACGACGAGGCCTATGATCTGTGGCGGAAGATCGGCATCCCCGAGAGCCGGATCATCCGCATCGGGACCTCGGACAATTTCTGGTCGATGGGCGACACCGGCCCCTGCGGCCCCTGTTCGGAAATCTTCTACGATCACGGCGCGCATATCCCCGGCGGTCCTCCGGGCAGCCCCGATGAGGATGGCGACCGCTTCGTCGAGATCTGGAATCTCGTCTTCATGCAATATGAGCAGGTCGACAAGGAGACGCGGATCGACCTGCCCAAGCCGTCGATCGACACCGGCATGGGGCTGGAGCGGATCGCCGCGGTTCTGCAGGGCGTCCACGACAATTACGACACCGACACGTTCAGGGCGCTGATCGCCGCCTCGGGCGAGTTGACGAAGACCGCGACCGATGGTGCCAACAAGGCCTCGCACCGCGTGATCGCCGATCATCTGCGCGCTGCCGGTTTCCTCGTCGCCGATGGCGTGCTGCCGGCCAATGAGGGGCGCGGCTATGTGCTGCGCCGGATCATGCGCCGGGCGATGCGCCACGCTCACCTGCTCGGTGCCGCCGAGCCGCTGATGCACCGGCTGGTGCCGAGCCTCGTCGCCGAGATGGGTGCCGCCTATCCTGATCTGGTCCGTGCGCAACCGCTGATCGAGGAAACCCTGAAGCTGGAGGAGACCCGCTTCCGCCAGACGCTCGCCAACGGCCTGCGCCTGCTCGACGAGGCGACGGGCAGCATGAAGGCGGGCGATGTGCTGCCCGGCGCGGTCGCGTTCAAGCTCTACGATACGTTCGGCTTCCCCTATGACCTGACCGAGGACGCGCTGCGTGCCCAGGATCTCGGCGTCGATCGGGCGGGCTTCGATGCGGCGATGGCCGAGCAGAAGGCCGCCGCGCGCGCCGCGTGGAAGGGATCCGGCGACAAGGCGTCGGACGAGGTGTGGTTCGATCTCGCCGAGGAGCATGGCAGCACCGAGTTCACCGGCTATGTCAGCGAGCAGGGCGAAGGTCAGTTGCTCGCGATCGTGCGCGACGGCAAGCGCGTGGACAGCGCAGTGGCTGGCGACGAGCTGGTGCTGATCACCAATCAGACGCCCTTTTACGGCGAAAGCGGCGGCCAGATGGGCGACGCCGGGACGATCACCGGCGACGATGGTCTGGAAATCGCGATCGAGGATACCGCCAAGCCGCTCGGCCGTCTGCATGCGCACAAGGGCAGGGTGGTCAAGGGCATGGTGAAGGTCGGCGATGCGCTGCATCTCGCTGTCGACGGCGACCGCCGCAGCCGCATCCGCGCCAACCACTCGGCGACCCATCTGCTCCACGCGGCGCTGCGCAATCGTCTGGGCGGTCATGTGACGCAGAAGGGCAGCCTTGTCGCCGCCGATCGCTTCCGCTTCGATTTCTCGCACCAGAAGGCGCTGACCCCGGAGGACATCGCCGCGGTCGAGGCCGAGGTGAACCGCCATATCCGGGAAAATAGTGAGGTCAGCACCCGTCTGATGACCCCCGATGCCGCCATCGAAGCCGGCGCGATGGCGCTGTTCGGTGAGAAATATGGCGACGAGGTCCGCGTCCTGTCGATGGGCAAGGCGGACTCGAACAGCTATTCGGTCGAGCTGTGCGGCGGCACCCACGTTTCCGCGCTTGGCGATATCGCCCTGCTCAAGATCGTCTCCGAAAGCGCCGTCTCCAGCGGCGTGCGTCGCATCGAGGCGTTGACGGGGGAGGCCGCGCGGCTGTGGCTCGTCCACCGCGATGACCAGCTCAAGGCTGCCGCCTCCGCGCTGAAGACGTCGCCCGAAGACGTGCCCGCGCGCATCGCGGTGCTCGTCGAGGAACGCCGCAAGCTGGAGCGCGAACTGGCCGAAGCGAAAAAGGCCCTGGCGCTGGGCGGCGGCGCGGCCAAGGCGGATGCCGCCGGACCCGAAGATGTCGCGGGCATGAAGTTCCTCGCCCAGGTCGTCGAAGGGCTCGACCCCAAGGGGCTACGCGGGCTGGTCGACGAGGCCAAGGCGTCGCTCGGCTCGGGCGTGTCGATGATCGTCGCGGTCAATGACGGCCGCGCCAGCGTGGCGGCGGGCGTCACCGCCGACCTTACCGATCGGGTCAGCGCCGTCGACCTCGTCAAGGCGGCGGTCGCGGCACTCGGCGGGCAGGGCGGTGGTGGGCGCCCGGATATGGCGCAGGGTGGCGGCCCTGACGGGACGAAGGCCGCAGATGCCGTTGCCGCGGCGCGCGAAGCCCTGGCGAAGATCCCCGCCTGACCAACTGCGGCGTGCGCTTTCGGACGGTCAGTCCCACGCTTAGCTATCGAACGTCGTGACGCCGGGAGCATGCGCGCCAGCCCGAACGATCCGGTATGTCGGTTCTAGCTCGATATGTCAGGCCGGCAACCGGGGGCCTGTTGTAAACGCGATTGGGAACGACGCGAAGCATCATGCCCCGGCGTCGTCGAAGATTGTCATGCCGGATGAGGCGCTTGCGCCGGTGCACCAGCGCCTTGAAGCTCCGTCTCCCTTTCAAGCAGGGTGGCTTCACGGCGGGCGAGCAGGCCGGCGAATATGCCGGCGACACCAACCCCGCCCAGGACGATCGCCATCGCCTTGCCGAGCGCCATGGGATCTTGGAAAACGTGATCGGTCAGGTAGCCGACGGCGACCGGGCCCATGCTCGCGGGTGTGGCGAAAATGAGCGAGGAAACGGCGGCGAGCCGTCCGCGCATACGATTAGGCGCGATAAGCTGCATCGGGGTCAGGATCGCCGCGTGTGTGGCGGCGTACATCAGCAATACTCCGCCCAATGCAACGATCGCGACAGGTTTGGAACCAAGCGAGAGCATGAGCACCAACGGGCAAAGAATGATGATGAAGCACAGCATCATCAGCATCAGTTGCTGCAGCGCGCGTTCGGGCGTGCAGCGGCTTCCGAACCAGGCCGCGATAACGGTTCCCGGAATCGACGTGATTATGAACATCGGCCCCACAATGATGCCGACATTTGCGGCAGGCATGCCGTGCACACGGATCAACAGCGTCGCGGGCCAAGCATAAAGCGAATAGCCCACCGTCGCGATGCAGAAGGCGAACAGGCAATAGCTGAGGATGAAGCGGCGCCTTTTCCAGAAAAAAGCCCAGAACAATTCGGAGTCGACGGTTTCCTTGGTCAATTCGCGGCGAGCCGGCTCTTTCAGGAAGAGCAGGATGATGAAGGCGACGACGATGCTGAGACACGCCATCCCGATGAACAGCCCGCGCCAGACCTCGAAGGTGCCGATAATCGGGAAAGGCTGTCCTTGCATCGGCGTCAACCAGGCGATCATCCACCCGCTCAGCATCATGGCCGCACCATTGCCGAAATAGGTACCGTTCATGAACACGGCCGCGGCCCGGCCCACTTTGTGCCGGGGAAAAAGATCGCCGATCACCGACATCGCAGCCATCGGCACGACTGCTTCGGCGATGGCCAGGCCAATACGACCGATCACGAGTTCCGTGAATGTCGTCACGAAAGCGCAACTGAGCGTTGCGAGCGACCAGAGGATAATACAGGAGACGAGGACCCGGACGCGATTGAACTTGTCTATCAGATACGACATCGGCACGGCAGCGACTGTCAGTACGATGCCGAAAAGTACGCCCTGCAGAAGGCCGATTTCGGTGTCGCCGATATTCAGGCTCGTCTTGATCGGGTCGACGACTATGGTGAGAACTTGCCGGTCGATATATGAAACGATGTAGACCAGTAACAGCGCCAGGACCGTGCCCCAACGCGACATGGCGGTTCCTACCAGTTCGGAATCGTCGTTCGTTACGCCGCCGGGATCGTTCAAAATCAAGGCCATATCAAACTTCCGTCCGCGTATGAGGCGACCCGACAGGTCTCCTGCTGTTTTCTCGTTTCGGTATGTCGACGCTCAATTGCGCAGGCCGCAGCCGTGACGCCGGCAGCGGAAGAGGGACGCGGAGCTTCGCCCCCAGGCATCGGCTTCGCAAGGCTTGCCGCCATTGCCGTCGGCGATCATGCTTCGTCTTGTAATGATGTCGGCTTTCAACGGATCTCGACCATCAAGATGCTTGGCTCGATACTAGCCAGAGCGCCTTTCAATGGAATGACTGGGCCGGCAACGCGCTTGCATCGGCTCCGCACGAAAAGGCAGGTTCCTGCTGTGCCGATGCGAACAACTGCCCGTTCTGCGACAAGCATTTCGAGGCGCCCCCCGCTTCCATAATCCTGACGGCGGCATGGTCATGTTTATGGAACAGAAAATCACCGCGGCATGAGGGGTTGATCGATCATCGACCAGCACGGTTGACGGAACGCCAACACGCTTTCGGCTGACGAGCGAATATTCCTAATTGAGACAAGGGACGATTTTTCAGATTGCGA
>SCUQ01000200.1 GCA_004297635.1 Rhizorhabdus sp.
GCACGAAGGCTTCCGCCGGATAATCGAGCAGCAGCTGCGCGGGGGCGGACCAGATCGCCGCCGCCATCGGCAGCAGGTGATCGTCGCGGAAAGCATCGCCATAGCGGCCCTGTTCGAGCATCTGGCCCAGGGTCATGTCGCCGAAGCCGCCAATCCCCGCCGCCGCCTCGCGATAGAAGCGGACGAGGTTGCGCAGCATCGACCAGAAGCGCCGCGAAAACAGGTTCGAAGGCTGGGCGAAGAGCTGCCAGATGCGATCTCCGGCGGCATATTCGAGCTTCCCGTCGTCCAGCGACACCGCGAAGCTCATATCGGTCACGCGGCAGGCGACGTCGAGATGCTCGAACATCGCGATCAGGTTCGGATAGGTGCGGTCATTATAGACGATGAAGCCGGTGTCGACGCCCAGCGTCGATCCGTCGGCCATGTCGACATCGATCGTGCGGGTGTGCCCGCCGGGCCGGTTCTCCGCCTCGTATAGCACGACGTCATTCTGCTTCGCTAGCAGCCAGGCCGCCGAAAGTCCGCTGATCCCGCTGCCGATCACGGCGATCCGCTGCCCCTTGCGGATATTCGTCATGTCCACTTCCCCGTCATAGCATCGCCCTCATCAGCCTCGGCCGAAGATACGGCGGCCGGGGCCTGCGGGTTGCGCGCCGTGCCCTGTCCCTCCTGCTAAGGCCCATGCCCGAAAGCGCAATGTGGAATCTCGCGGCCTACGATGATCGACATGTTGCAACGGCTTGGCCTCGGCAGCCGTATAAGGCTAGGACAGGCCAAGGGACACAGGGGGCTTATGACCGCGATCAACAGCATCATCGTCGCATCGATCGTCCTGTCGGCGATGATGATGGCCGCCTGGGCGGTGCAGATCCCGACCAGGCAATCGGGCTGGGCAGACTGCTTCTGGTCCTTCGCGATCGGGATCGGCGGGTTGATCGTCACGCTCTTCACCCTGGGCGAAGGCCCGGACGAGCGGCGCTGGCTGGTCGCGGCGATGGTGGGCTTCTGGTCGATGCGGCTGGGCTTCCACATCCTCGCACGCACGGCGGGCGCCACCTATGAGGATCCTCGCTACGCCGATCTCCGCCGCGAATGGGGCAAGCGCTTCCAGCCCCGGCTGTTCCTTTTCCTGCAGATCCAGGCGCTGTGCGGGGTCGGCCTTGTCGTCACCGTCTATGCCGCCGCGCACCGCCCCGGCCCCGCCTTCGCGATCACCGACTTGATCGGGCTGGCGCTGCTGCTCGCCTCCGTGGCGGGCGAAGGCATCGCCGACCGGCAGTTGCGCGCCTTCGCCGCCGACAGGTCCAATCATGGCAAGGTCTGCGACACCGGCCTGTGGGCATGGTCGCGCCATCCGAACTATTTCTTCGAATGGCTCGGCTGGGTCGCCTATCCGATCATCGCCATCTCCCCCCTCGATGGCCTTGGCGCCGGCGGCTGGTGGCAGGGCTGGCTTTCGCTGATCGGGCCACTGCTGATGTACTGGCTGCTCGTCCATGTCTCCGGCATCCCGCCGCTCGAAGCGCATATGCTCAAAAGCCGGGGCGATGCCTTCAAGGCCTATATGGCGCGCACCAGCGCCTTCTTTCCACTGCCGCCGCGCAAAAACTGACGGATCACCTCCATGGATATCATCGCCGCCGCCACCGCAGCCGTCGAACGGCTGCCGCTTCCCGACGCCGTCACGCTCGCCGGGGTCGAATTCCTCGTCGGACGGACGGGCCGCAAGCTGGCGCGCGAACCCGACAATACGGAGGCCTTCGCCCGGACGATGAAGGACTTCCCCATCGCGGTGCACACCGACGAGGCCAATGCCCAGCATTATGAAGTGCCGGCGTCCTTTTTCGATCTCTGCCTCGGCCCGCGCCGCAAATATAGCTGCTGCTATTATGCGGGGCCGGACACGACGATCGCCGAGGCCGAGGAGGCCGCGCTCGCCCAGACCGCCGACCATGCGAAGCTGGCGGACGGGCAGGAGATATTGGAGCTGGGCTGCGGCTGGGGTTCGCTCAGCCTCTACATGGCCGCGCGCTATCCGAACGCGCGCATCACCGCCGTCTCCAATTCGCATGGTCAGCGCCAGCATATCGAGAAGCTCGCCGCCGCACAGGGCTCGACCAATCTGAAGGTCATCACCTGCGACATGAACGACTTCCAGGCCGATGCGCGGTTCGACCGTGTCGTCTCGGTCGAGATGTTCGAGCATATGTCGAACTGGGAGGCGCTGCTGACCAAGGTGAAGGGCTGGCTGAAGCCCGACGGCTATCTGTTCATCCACATCTTCACCCATGACAAGGCCAGCTACCGGTTCGATCATGCCGACAAGGCGGACTGGATCGCGCAGCATTTCTTCACCGGCGGGATCATGCCCAGCCACAGCCTGCTCCGCCATTTCCCCGAACTCTTCACCGTCGAGGAGGAATGGCGCTGGAACGGCCAGCATTATGCCCGCACCGCCTTCGATTGGCTGGCGCGATTCGACGCTAACCAGCCCGCCATCGCCGACATCTTCCGCGAGACCTACGGCAAGGACGCGAAGCTGTGGGAACGCCGCTGGCGGCTCTTCTTCCTCGCGACCGCCGGGCTGTTCGGCCACAAGGACGGCGTCCCCTGGGCGGTCAGCCACTACCGGCTGAAGCCTGCCGCCTGATCCCGCCTCAGCCGGCCATCGCCCGCGCGGCGAGGCCGGCGCAGTCCTGATCGGCGGCCACCGGCTCGGCCTTGCCGTCAAGCGCCCGGCCGACGCTCTTGAGCAATGCGCCGACGACGCCATCGCCCTCGGACAGGCCGACCTCGGGTGCCTTGATCGTGCCGCCCACCCGGATCGTACCCGCGATGCGCAATGTGTCGCCGCGTTTAGGCGTGCCCTGCACGCTCAGTGCAAGCCGTTCGTCGGCCAGGTACAGCCGACCTTCGGCGCGCGTCACCGCGCGGGAACTGTCGAGCATGATCGGGTTGGCCGTCGCGATCCCGTCTCTGGCGTCGAGGCGCACGACGATGCAGCGCAGCCGGGCCTGCGCCTTGTCGCTCTTGAAGATGCCGCCCAGTTCCTGGCCCATCAGGGTCGCCGCCTTGTCCGGCAGCACGCCGTCTCGCGCAACCAGGGCGATCCGGCCGGTCGACCGGCCGACCGCAGACCGTATCGTCTTTCCCGGTCCTTCGAGCTTCAGCCGCCCGGACAGCGGGGCATCGAACCCCATAGCCGGCGCGAAATCGGCCAGCCGCGCGCCGCGCAGGCGCAGATCGGCTTGGAGGACGGGGCCACCGCGACGCTGATCGATCGTCAGCCGCCCGGCGAGCGCGCCGTGGGTAAGACCGATCCGGAGATCGGGAAGGTCGAGCAGACTCCGTTCGATCGTCAGCGTGCCGTCGAGCGTGCGCAGCGGCGACGGGCCGGGCCACAGCAGTTCATCGACCTTGAAGGCCAGCCTGCCGTCCGTCCGGGCGACGTTGTCGAGGTCGATCGCCGTGTCGGGGAATAGCCGCTTGCCGAACCGGGCGCGCTTCGCGGCGGCTGTCGCGCGGCCCCGCGCATCGGCAAGATCGTCGAAGTCGAAGCGCCGCGCCGCTATGCTGGCATCGATCCGATGACGCCCGTCGCGCTTGCGGATCGTCGCCCTGCCCCGAATATCGGAACGGCCGATCGTCCCGGCCAGCGACCGGACCGCCCAGTCGGGCCGGTCGCGCCGGACCGTCGCGGTCAACCGCACCGGCTGGGTCGCGGGCAGGCCGGCTTCGACGATCGTGTCGATATAGGTCAGGTTGTCGGCGCGCGCGGCGATCCGCGCGTCCAGCCGGCTCAGGTCGAGCGGCGCGTCCATCGTGCCCGCCGCGTGGAAATCGATCGCCCGGCCGCTCAGCCGCGCATCGAATGGCCAGCGGCCCGGCCGCATCGGCCCGCCCTGCGCCGTGATGTGTACGGCAGCATCGCGCACGAGGCCCTGGCCCGTCAGCCGCAGCCCCGCCCCGTCGATCGCGGCACGGACATCGAGGCTGCGGTCCCGCTTGAAATCGCGGTAGCGGATATGCGCGTCGCGCAGGCCCGCGATCATCGGCGGCGGCGCTCCGCCCGCGCCCCCGGATCGGCCACGCCAATTTTCCCGCCCGGCCCTGGACCGCAGCAGATCGGCCTCGACGCCATCGATCGTCACGGCGCGCGGCCTGACCTTGCCGATCAGCAGCGGCAGCACCGGCACCTCCACCTCCAGCCGGTCGATCCGCAGCATATCGCCGCGCCCCGCCCAACTGGGCTGGGCGACGACGATGCCGGCGATCCGTACGCGCGGCGCGAAGGAGAAGCGGTCGAGTCGATCCAGCGACGCGATCGTCACCCGGCTACCAAAGCCGGCGCTCATCCGGTCTTCGAGCATCGTCCGGAACGGGCTCACCGGCGCGGCCGCTAGCAGCAGCGGCACGACGAGCGCCGCGCCCGCCGCGCCGACAGCTATCATGCGAAGACGCCTGGCGGCCATGTTCAGGATCGGACGCCGAAGGGCCGGGGCTGGGCTATGTCGGCGGTGATGGGGTTCTGGCCTCTATCCATCGCCGCAAAACCGGCCGACCCAAAACTTGTTCCACGCCCGGATCGAGTTCCTTTTGGCACGGGGGCTTTTCGGATCGTCGCGCGCCGTTGTAAGTCCGTCCGATGAAGGTGATTGCCGATCCCCGCCATGCCCTGGCCAGGGGTCTGTCCGGCATAAGGGCCGAGTTCGCTGTGCCCGAGGGCTTCCCGCCCGACGTGATCGCGGCAGCCGAGGCGGCGGCGCAGCGCGTGCCCGCCGATCATGTCGATCGGAGCGCCCGGCCCTTCGTCACGCTCGATCCGGCCAGCTCGACCGATCTCGACCAGGCCTTTGCGATCGAGGCGAGCGGTGGCGATCTTCTGCTCCATTATGCCATCGCCGATGTCGCGTGGTTCGTCAGCGACGGCGATGCGATCGATGTCGAGGCATGGCGGCGTGGCGAGACGCTCTACCTGCCCGATGGCAAGGCCGGCCTCTATCCCCCGATCCTCAGCGAGAATGCCGCCAGCCTGCTTCCCTCCGGGCCGCGACCGGCGGTGGTGTTCACGGTCCGCGTCGATCCGGCGGGCGCGGTGCGGCTCGACGGCGTGGAGCGGGCGATCATCCGCAGCCGCGCCAAGCTGGCCTATGACAGCGTGACCGCCGATCAGCTGCCACCGGGATTCGACGATCTCGCCCGGCGCATCCAGGCGGCCGAGGCGGCGCGCGGCGCCGTGCGCGTCGATCCGCCCGAACAGGAGGTGGTGATGCTGCCCGATGGCGGCTTCGATCTCGCCTTCCGCCCGCGCCTGGCGTCCGAGGACGCCAATGCGGCGCTGTCGCTCGCCACCAACATGGCGGTCGCGGCCCTGCTGCAGGCCAATGGCACCGGCCTGTTCCGGGTCATGGCCGAGCCGGATGAGCGCGCCGTGGCGAAACTTCGCCTGGCCGCCGAGGCGCTGGGCATAAGCTGGCCTGCGGAGATGACGCTCGAACAGCTCGAACGGCGGCTCGATTCCGCCGAACCGGCCCAGGCGCGGCTGATGCTGGCGATCCGCCGCGCGGGGCCGGGCGCGGCCTATGCCCCGTTTCGCGCGGGGATCATTCCCTGGCATGCCGCGATGGCGGCAACCTATGCCCACGCCACCGCGCCCTTGCGTCGCCTGGCCGATCGCTATGTCGTGCAGGCCGCCCTGGACGTCGCCAATGGCCGCCCGCCGTCCGCGACGGTCGAGCAGGCCTTCGCGAAGCTTCCAGCGGTGATGGCGCGATCGGGCACGCTGTCCGGCCGGATCGAGCGAGCGGTCGTCGATCTTGCCGAGGCCGTCCTGTTGTCGGGCGAGATCGGCGCGACATTTCCCGCTGTCGCGACCGAAGCCGATGACAAGGGCGCGAAGGTCCAGCTGTGCGCGCTCCCCGTGGTGGCGCGCGTCACCGGCACCGGTATCGAGCCGGGCGCCCGGCTCGATCTTCGCCTCGCGGCGGTGGACGTTCCCGGCCGGACGGTACGCTTCGAACGTGCCGGCTAGCGCCCCGGCACAGTCTCGCCCCGTCCCCAGTCACGCCCCTCGAACGGCTTGATCGCCACGGCGAGATCCTGCCAGCCGTCGATGCAGCGCAGCGAGATGCTGATCCCCTCGGGGTGCGATCGCGGGCGGTAGAAGCTCTTGATGCCGCATTGCGAGCAGAAGATGTGCCGCGCCCGCCCGGTGCCGAAGCGATAGGTGGTCGTGTCCCTCTGCCCCTCGATCAGACGGAAGCGCGTGTCCGGGATGATGAGGTGGAGATAGCCCGTCATCGAACAGATCGAGCAGTTGCAGTCCAGCACCTCGATCGGCTCGTCGTCGATCTCGGCCTCGAACCGCACCAGCCCGCAATGGCAGCCGCCCTCTATCTTCACGCGGCCGCCTTGCGCAGCTTGCCGGTGATCAGGCAGCCGCCCGCCGCGCTGACGCCCGATACGAAGCTGCCCCAGATCATGTCGGCGATGGTGATCTTCGTCGACCAGATGATCAGGGTCGCCTGATTGGTCAGGTCATAGGTCGCATAGGCGAAGAAGCCGAACAGGCCGCCCTTGATCAGCGCGGTCCGCCACAGGCCGTCGCGCAGGCCCGGCAGCACCGCGAAATAGAGCAGGCCAGCAATATAGAGCAGGTAGAAGATGATCGCCGGGGCAAGCCGGAACTCGGGCGCCAGGATCGGCCCCAATATGGGCCGGTAGAGCAGGTCGGCCGAATTGGTCAGCCAAACGGCGTCGACCGCGGAGAAGACCAGCAAGGTCGAAATATAGGCGATGATGATACGGGCCATGCGAAAGCTCCCCTAATGCGAGCCCTTCATGGACGAAGCCGACGCTGCCGTCATCCTTGTCTTTTACCATGCGAGCGACGATGAAGCGGGCACGGCTCCGCCTCCCGGCGCCGGGATTCGGGACCAGAGAGTCACACAATATGTCGGTTTCACAGCGGGGCCGGAGCAACGCGACCGTCTTCATCGTCGCGACCATATTGATCGATGCTATCGGCTTCGGCATCATCATCCCGGTGCTGCCGCGCCTGGTGATGGAGGTCGGCGGGCTCGATCTGGCGGAGGCGACCCGGATGGGCGGCTGGATCGCGGTCGCCTATGCGTTGATGCAATTCCTCTGTGGTCCGCTCGCCGGCAATCTCGGCGACCGCTTCGGGCGGCGGCCGGTGCTGCTGCTGGCGCTGGCCGGGCTTGCCGTCGACTATGTGGTGATGGGTTTCGCCCCTACCCTCGCCTGGCTGTTCGTCGGGCGGCTGATCGCCGGGGTGTTCGGTGCATCGTTCGGACCGGCGACCGCCGCGCTGGCGGACATCACCCCGCCGGAGGAACGCGCCAAGCGCTTCGGGCTGGTCGGCGCCGCCTTCGGGCTGGGCTTCATCATCGGCCCCGCGATCGGTGGCCTGCTCGGCGAATTCGGGCATCGCATGCCCTTCTATGCGGCGGCCGCCTTCTCCGCCGCCAACTTCCTGTTCGGCCTGTTCTTCTTCCCCGAAACATTGGCGCGTGAAAACCGCCGCCCGTTCAGCCTCGCCCGCGCCAATCCGGTCGGGGCGCTGCTCGCGGCGCGCAAGCTCCGCGGCGTGCTGGGGCTGGCGGGCATATTGCTGCTCTGGAACGTCGCCTCGATGGTCTATCCGGCCACCTGGGCCTATTTCGCGATCGCCCAATATGGCTGGTCGAACCGGATGATCGGCATTTCGCTGGCGCTGGCCGGCATATCGATGCTGGTCGTTCAGGGCGCGCTGCTGGGTCCGGTGATCCGGCGGCTTCGCGAGCGGCGCACCGCGATGATCGGGGTCGCGGTCGCGGCGGTCGGCTATCTCGGCTATGCGGTCGTGCCCTATGCCTGGTTC
>SCUQ01000201.1 GCA_004297635.1 Rhizorhabdus sp.
CCCCGATGGGCGGCTTCCAGGGCGCTCTGTCCGGCGCGTCCGCCACCGAACTGGGCGCCGCCGCGGTCAAGGCCGCGATCGAGCGTGCCCATGTCGATGGCGACAAGGTCGAACAGATCTTCATGGGCTGCGTCCTGCCTGGCGGCCTGGGCCAGGCCCCTGCCCGTCAGGCCGCCCTGGGCGCCGGACTGCCCAAGAGCGTGGAAGCGACCACGGTCAACAAGATGTGCGGATCGGGCATGCAGGCCGCAATCATGGCGCATGACGCGCTGGCCGCCGGCAGCGCCGACATCGTCGTCGCGGGCGGCATGGAAAGCATGTCCAACGCCCCCTATCTGATGCTGAAGCATCGCGGCGGGGCCCGCATCGGCCATGATGCGATCAAGGATTCGATGTATCTCGACGGGCTCGAAGATGCCTATACGCCCGGCAAGCTGATGGGCGCCTTCGCCGAGGAATCGGCACGCGACTATCAGCTCACCCGCGAGGCGCAGGATGATTATGCGATCCGCTCACTGAGCCGCGCCAATGACGCGATCAGCAGCGGTGCGTTCGATCGCGAGATAACCCCCGTCACGCTGCAAACCCGGGGCGGCGAGGTCGTGATCGACACCGACGAGCAGCCCGGCAAGGCCCGGCCCGACAAGATCCCGACGCTCAAGCCCGCCTTCGCCAAGGATGGCACGATCACCGCCGCGAACGCCTCGTCGATTTCCGACGGCGCGGCGGCGCTGGTGATGACGCGCGAGAGCGTGGCGAAGGAATTAGGCCTGCCGATCGTGGCGAAAGTCATAAGCCATGCCGCCCATGCGCATGAGCCCGGCCTGTTCACCACCGCACCGGTGCCCGCGATCCAGAAGGCGCTCGCCAGGGCGGGCTGGTCGGTCGACGATGTCGATCTGTTCGAGGTGAACGAGGCATTCGCCGTCGTGGCGATGATCGCCGCCAAGGATCTCCGGATCCCGGCCGAGAAGCTGAACGTCAATGGCGGCGCCTGCGCGCTGGGCCACCCGATCGGCGCAAGCGGTGCGCGCGTCATCGCGACGCTGCTCGGCGCGCTGCAGAATCGTGGCCTGAAGCGGGGCGTCGCAAGCCTCTGCATCGGTGGTGGCGAGGCCACGGCGATGGCCGTCGAACTGGTTTGAAGGGACGAAGACGATGGAATTGAAGGGGATTGCCGCGATCGTCACGGGCGGCGCATCGGGGCTGGGCCATGAAACGGCCCGGATGCTGGCCGCCAATGGCGCCAAGGTCACGATCTTCGACCTGAATGCCGAGGTGGGGCCTGCCGCCGCAGCCGAGATTGGCGGCCATTTCGTCGCGGTCGATGTCACCGATGATGCCAGCGTGACCGCCGGCATCGCGGACGCCGAGGCGAGGCATGGCGTCGCCCGCATATTGGTCAACTGCGCCGGCATCGCCCCGCCGGCGCGGATCGTCGCCAAGGACGGCACGCCCCACGCGCTGGACCTCTATCGCAAGGTGATCGAGATCAACCTGATCGGCACCTTCAACACCCTGTCCAAATTCGCCGCCCGCGCGATCACCGCCGATCCGATCGGCGAGGAGCGCGGCGTGATCATCAACACCGCATCGGTGGCGGCGTTCGACGGACAGGTCGGCCAGGCCGCCTATGCGTCGTCCAAGGCGGGGGTCGCCGGCCTCACCCTGTGCGCCGCGCGCGATCTCGCCCAGCACAAGATCCGGGTGATGACGATCGCGCCCGGCATCTTCATGACCCCGATGATGAAGGGCCTGCCCCAGGCGGCGCAGGACTCGCTGGGTCAGCAGGTGCCCCATCCCAGCCGGCTCGGCGACCCCGGCGAATATGCCCTGCTCGCCGAGGCAATCCTCAAGAATCCGATGCTGAACGGCGAGACGATCCGCCTCGACGGCGCCATCCGGATGGCGCCGCGATAGGCTGCCCGCTCGCGATCAAAAGGAGGATGCGTAGGTGCCGCCGTCAATTCGGATGCTCTGGCCAACGATATAGCCCGACGTGGCCGCGCACAGGAAGGCGCACGCCGCACCGAACTCTTCCGGCCGGCCGAAGCGCTTCGCGATCCGCGTGCTCGCTCGCTCCGCCACGACCTCTTCGACCGAACGCTCGGTACGGCTGGCGACCTCGGAAGCCATCGCCCGGCTGCGGTCGGTGTAGAAGGTGCCGGGCAACAGATTGTTGATCGTCACATTCCTTGCGGCGACGGAGCGCGAAACAGAGCCGACGAAGGCCTGCAGACCCGCGCGAGCGGCCGATGACAGCTCAAGTCGCTCCACCGGCTGGTAAACGGTCGTCGACGTGATGTTGACGATGCGACCAAAGCCGCGCTCCGCCATACCGTCGACCACGGACTGGATCAGCTCGATCGGGGTGATCATGTTGCCGATGACCCCGGCCATCATTTGATCGCGGTCGAGGTCTCGAAAATCCTCCGGCGGAGGGCCGCCATTGTTGTTCACGAGGATGTCAGGCTCGGGACAGGCGGCCAACAGCGCCCTCTGCCCTTCACGCGTTGAGACATCGGCAATCACTTCGTGGACAACTACGCCGTGGCGATGTCGGATCTCCTTGGCTGCCTCGGCCATGGCTGCCGGGTCACGGCCGTTGATCACGACCTCACAGCCGGCTTCGGCCAGCGCCACAGCACAGGCCTTTCCCAGACCTCTCGTCGAGGCGCAGATAATGGCCTTGCGGCCCTTGATTCCCAGATCCACGTCTCGTCCCTCCAAAACTGGCGCAGCGTCACGCCGGCTGCCGTTCAAATCCACATGGAAAGCCAGCTCTGTCGGGCTGTCGGCAACCTACGCTCGGAACTCGGCCTTTGCTTCCGCGACGAAGCGGTTGCCGGTGTCCACCAGCGCACGGGAGTCGAGCCCCCCGACGAACATCTGGAACCCCATCTCCAGATAGGATCGCATGAACTGAATCTGGGTGAGGAAAATCGCCCCATATTTGCCGCGTGCGCGAGCCTTTTTCATGCACTGCTCGCAGATCCTCAAAACCTCCGGGCTCATCGGCTCCAGCGATTTTCCCCTGGTCATGTCGAAAGAGAGGTCGTTGTTGCCGATGAAGATGCCATCGACGCCCTCGACGTCCAGAATGGCATCGATGTTCTGATAGCCAAGCATCGTCTCGATCATCACAA
>SCUQ01000202.1 GCA_004297635.1 Rhizorhabdus sp.
GCAGTTCAAGCGACGGACAGCTCAATCGCCCGGCTAGCGACCAGCCTGCTTCGGCCAGGGCATCGATCACCGTCTGATCATCGCCGATCGGCCCGCCGCCGACCGCGAATCCCGCCGAGGCGAGTGCCCGGCCGAATAGCGGCGAGTGCATTTCGGTCAGCGGCAGCAGCCCGGCGACACCGGCATCCGCCTCGGCCACCAGATAATGTGCGGGCTGACCGCAGCCCCGCTCGACGCCCAGGCTCCAGCAAGAACGATGGAAGGCGCTTCCCTGGGGGTGGGCCCCGACATAGGCATCAATGGCGCGACATTGCGTCTCATCGGCAAGGTCGGCGCGGCGGACGCGGACCATCAGACGGCCCGTGCGGCTTCCACCGCCGCCACCTTGTCGACCCGGTCCCAACGGAACTCGCCGATCACCCGTTCCAGCTTGCCTTCCATCGCGCCGAGCCGCGCATAATGGCGCAGTTTCGATTTGAGCGGCGCGTCGGCGACCCGGGGCTGGCCGGGATCGATCTCCCATGGGTGAAAATAGAAGATCGCGGGCCGGTGCTCGCGATTCACCTGCCCGATAGCCCAGCGCGAGAAAGCATAGGGGAACAGCCGGAAGAAACCCCCGCCACCTGCGGCGACAATGCGGCCGCCCAGCCGCGCGGTCGTCACCGGCAATTCGATCAGCGGGCTTCCCTCCACGGGACGGAAAGCGAAGCGCGGAGCCTCTGGCCAGCCATAATGATCGTGGACGACGGGCGCGACGCTCGACGAATAGGCATAGCCTTCCTCGGCAAGGATTTCGTGGGCCCAGGGGGTACGCTTGTCGATCGAGAAGCTGGGCGCGCGATAGCCGGTGACGGGCTGCCCGCCAATATCCTGCAGCACGTCGCGCGTCCGGCGGAGGTCCGCGCGAAACTGGTCGGGCGACATGGTGAAGACACGGACATGATCCCAGCCATGGCTGGCCAGTTCATGGCCGGCGTCCGTGATGCGACGGATCAGCGCCGGATAGCGCTCGGCCACCCAGCCCAGCGTGAAGAAGGTCGCCCTGGCCCCCATCCGGCCGAACAGATCGATGACCGCGTCGCTATTGCGCTCGACCCGATGGACGAGGCCGTCCCAGTCTTCGCGCCTTATCGTCCGCTCGAAAGCGCCGACCTGAAACCAGTCCTCGATGTCTACCGACAGACCATTGACCACCATGGCCCGGTCAGGCCGCATCCTGATTGCCGCCATTACCGCCCTGCGGGCCCTGCGGCGGCGGATCATTCTCGACCAGTTCGGCGAGCAATGACAGCGTCCTGCGTAACATCTCCTCCTGCTCGGCGAGCCGCGCCTCGAGTTCGGCGTTCCGCGCGACAAGGTCCTCCGCGGCCGGGTTCGGCACGGCCTGCGGAGCGACCGGAGGTTGCTCCGGCGAGGGTTCAGGCGCCTGATAGACCGCCGGCTGCGGTTCCGGAGACTGATAGACCGGCGGTTCGGGTGCCAGATATACCGGCGCTTCCGGTGGCGTCGGCTGCGGCTCAGGCTGTGGTTCGGGTTCCGGGTCGACAGCAAAAATCGTCGGCGGCCCCGGCGTGAACGGTGGCGCAATCGGCGGCATCTGGGCCGCGGCCTCAGGCGGAACATAGCCGTCATAGCGCGGCGGTTGCTGGATCGCGGGCGGCGGAATGTCGGTCGACAGACCGGCGAACGGATCCTCCGGTTCCACTGCCCAACCGGTGAGCGGAGGCGGAACGGGGGCCGACGTTACCGGCTCGTCCTCCGGCGGCGCATA
>SCUQ01000203.1 GCA_004297635.1 Rhizorhabdus sp.
CCGAGAAGCATTCCGCCGGCAGGCCGAGCTCGGGAAATATCCGCGCGTCGAACCGACCCTGGAAGGCCAGGTTGTGGACGGTCAGGACCACCGGCGTCGCCGGCGCACGGCCATGGCGGACATAGGCCGCGGTCATCGCGGCCTGCCAGTCATGGGCATGGACGACATCGGCCTGCCAGCCCTTCACCGCGCCTGCCGCGACATCGGCCGCCACCGCCGAGAGCGCGGCGAAGCGCCGCCAGTTGTCGGGCCAGTCGTGCCCGGACAGTTCGGAATAGGGGCCACCCTCGCGCAGGCCGAACAGGCTGGGGGAATCGAGCAGCAGCAGATCATGCCCGGCCAGCTTGACCGCCAGCAGTTTCGCCGGTCCGCCGAACAGCGCCTTGTAGCTGTGGACCGCCTTCGGCCTGGCCTGCGCGGCCGCGCGCAGAACCTGGGGATAGGCGGGCAGCAGCGATCGGACCTCGACGCCATGCTGGGCGAGAGCGAGCGGCAGCGCGCCTGCGACGTCGGCGAGGCCACCGGTCTTGATCAGCGGGTGAAGCTCGGACGTGACCGAGAGCAGGCGCAGTGTCATGTGCCCGAGCCTATGCCACCAACCGGTCGATCATGTCCTGCGTGATCAGGCAGACGCCCTTTTCGGTGCGACGGAATCGGCGGGCGTCGGCGAGAGGATCCTCGCCGACGATCAGTCCCTTGGGAATCTGTACGCCCTGGTCGAGCACCACCTTGTGCAGGCGGGCTTCGCGGCCGATCTGGCAACCCGGCATGATCACGGCCTCCGTCACCGACGAGAAGCTGTTCACCCGAACCCCGGTGAAGAGCAGGCTGCGATGGAGCGAGGCGCCTGAAATGATGCAGCCCCCCGCGATCAGCGAGGATGTGGCAGCGCCGCGCCGACCCTCGTCATTATGGACGAACTTCGCGGGCGGAGTGACTTCGGCATAGCTCCAGATCGGCCAGTCGCGTTCGTAGAGATCGAGCTTTGGGACGACATCGGTCAGGTCGACATTCGCCTCCCAATAGGCGTCGATCGTACCGACATCGCGCCAATAGGCCTCAGGCTCGCTTTCGGCGCGGATACAGCTCTGGGAGAAGAGGTGCGCGACCGCCTTGCCGTGCTGGACGATATAGGGGATCAGATCCTTGCCGAAATCATGGCTGGACTGGGGATCGGCGGCGTCGCGGCGCAGCTGATCGGCCAGGAATTTCATGTTGAAGACATAGATTCCCATCGAGGCGAGCGCGCTATCCGGCTTGCCGGGCATGGCGGGCGGATCGGCCGGTTTCTCGACGAAGCTCTTGATCCGCGCCTTGGCATCGATGTGCATCACGCCGAAGCCGCTCGCCTCGGCGCGCGGCACTTCCAGGCAGCCGACGGTGACGTCCGCGCCGGCATCGACATGCTGGCGGAGCATCAGCTCATAATCCATCTTGTAGATGTGATCCCCGGCCAGGATGATCATATATTCCGGGCCATAGGATTCGATGATGTCGAGATTCTGGAACACCGCGTCGGCGGTGCCCTCATACCATTGATGCTCGGAGACGCGCTGGCTGGCGGGCAGGATGTCGAAGCTTTCGTTGCGCTCCGGCCGCAGGAAGTTCCAGCCGCGCTGGAGGTGGCGGATCAGCGAATGTGCCTTGTACTGGGTCGCGACGCCCATGCGGCGGATGCCGGAATTGAGCGCGTTCGACAGCGCGAAATCGATGATCCGGGATTTGCCGCCGAAATAGACCGCCGGCTTGGCGCGACGATCGGTCAGCTCGTACAGGCGACTGCCGCGCCCGCCGGCGAGCACATAGGCCATGGCGTCACGCGCCAGGGGCTGGCGCCGCCGATCCGCTGTCATCTCGTCCCCCGGCATCACATGGCCTCCAGCATCAATGTCGCAAGCGGCGGAATCGTTAGCGTGGCATAACCATCGTCGGCCGCGGTGATAAGCCCGCCATTCCCCATATCGCTGCCGCCATAGACGGCGGCATCGCTGTTGATGATCTCGCGCCAGCGGCCGCCGCGCGACAGGCGCAGGCCATAGCCGTGGCGCGGCACCGGCGTCATGTTCGAGATGACCGCGATCGGCGGTTCGTCCGGTGCATGGCGTTCCCAGGCGAACACCGAATTGGCGCTGTCGTCGACCACCAGCCAGCGGAAGCCCTCTGCCTCGCAGTCGCGGGCGTGGAGGGCGGGGCGCTCCCGGTAGATATGGTTGAGGTCGCGGACGAGGCGGCGGACTCCCGCATGGGCGGGCGCGTCCAGCAGGTGCCAGTCGAGCGCGCGCTCCTCGCTCCATTCGGCGCGCTGTGCGAATTCCTGACCCATGAACAGCAGCTTCTTACCCGGATACCCCCACATCAACGCATAATAGGCGCGCAGGTTCGCGAATTTCTGCCAGTCGTCGCCGGCCATCTTGCCGAGCAGCGATCCCTTGCCGTGGACCACCTCGTCATGGCTCAGCGGCAGGACGTAATTCTCTCCAAAGGCATAGAGCAGGCCGAAGGTGATATCGTCATGATGGTGGCGGCGGTGGATGGCCTCGCGCGCCATGTAGCGCAGCGTGTCGTGCATGAAGCCCATATTCCATTTGAAGCCGAAAC
>SCUQ01000204.1 GCA_004297635.1 Rhizorhabdus sp.
CGATCAGCGTCGCGCCAATAGCCCTGCGCGACCAGCGGACCGGCATGAACCAGTTCGCCCGGTTCGCCGTCGGCGGCGACAGTCCCATCGGAACGGACCACGAGGATGTCCGCAAAGGGAATTGCGCGGCCGATCGACTCCGGGTGAGCGTCGATCAGCGCGGGATCGAGATAGGTCGAACGAAAGGCTTCGGTCAGCCCATACATCGAGAAGAGCCGGGCCTGCGGGAACAGGGCACGCAGCCGTCGGACCAGCGGCACGCTCATCCGGCCACCCGTATTGGTGAGCCGGCGCAACGAGGCAACGCCCTCCGCCGGCCAGTCGCATTCCGCCAGCTGTATCCACAGAGGCGGAACCCCCGCCAGCGTGGTGATGCCATATTTGCCCACCGCTCGGACAACATCGCGCGGCGTGAGATAATCGAGCGGATGAACGCAGCCGCCCGCCGCCCAGGTCGATAGCAGCTGGTTCTGGCCATAGTCGAAGCTGAGTGGCAGCAGCGCCAGCGTCCGATCGTCAGGTTCGAGCGCCAGATAGTGCGCGACACTCACCGCCCCGAGCCAGAGATTGGCGTGGCTCAGCATCACGCCCTTGGGGCGTCCCGTCGATCCCGAGGTGTATAGGATCGCCACCAGATCATCCGGATTCGCGGCTGAGGGCGGCAATATCTCCGCGCCGCCCAGCAGGGCTGCTCCCGCCTCCTCCTCGATCAGTAGCGCGCAGGATGCCGGCAAATCGCCCTGCTCCAGCGTCTCCGCCCGCCCCCGTCCGGTAATCAGCAGCCCGGCGCCGCTATCGGCGAGGATATGCGCGACCTGCGGATGCTTGAGCAGCGGATTCACCGGCACATGAACCAGTCCTGCCCGCGCCGCTGCGAGCGGCATCAGGCAGGCGAGGCGCTGCTTGGGAAGCCAGCTCGCCACCCGGTCGCCGGGCACCAGACCCTGCGCGAGCAGCGCGCCGCCGAGCGCGCCGACCAGCCGGTCCAGCATGGCATGATCGATGATCCCAGCCCGATCGACGAGGGCGGGTGCCGCGCGAGCGCCCATGAGCGCGAGATGGTCGAGCGGCCTGGGGGCGGGATCGGCGGCGATAGGCATCGGGGCCACAGCTAGGGCCTGCCGGTGCAATCGGCAACGGCGGCGCTGCCATCTACATCCAAATCCTTGTTCCCGCGGGCCGTTCCGTCTAGGGAGCGCGCGATTTCGCAACTGCAGGGACCGACGACGTGGGCGCAGCCGATTCCAACAGCATCGCGGATGCGGTGCGAGCCGTCCTCGTCGATGTGCTCGCGCTCGATGCTGCCCGCGCGGCGAGCTTCGATGCTGAGACCGGCTTGTTCGGCTCGCTTCCGGAACTCGATTCGATGGCCGTCGCCGGCCTGCTCACCGAACTCGAAGACCGCCTCGATATCATCATCGACGATGACGAAGTCGATGGAGAAATGCTGGAAAGCTTCGGTGCACTGGTCGATTTCGTGACGAAAAAGCTGGGCTGAATAGCTGGCCGTCACGGCTACCCACCCGCGCGCAGGGCGGGTGATATTATTCCGCCGCCACGTGCACCCGGGCTTCGAAATCGGCTTCGGCCAGGAAACGCTCCGCATCCAGCGCGGCCATGCAGCCCATGCCCGCAGCCGTGACCGCCTGGCGATAGACCTTGTCCGACACGTCGCCGCAACCGAACACGCCGGGCACGTTCGTCCTGGTGCCGCCCTTCTCGACGACCAGATAGCCGTCCTCGTCGAGGTCGAGATGACCGCGGAAGAGTTCGGTAGCAGGGCTGTGGCCGATCGCGACGAAGCCGCCATCGACCGCGAGCTGCACCGCTTCGCCGGTCACGGTATCCTTCAGGTCGATGGCGACCAGCCCGGCATTGCCCTCGCCACCGACGAAGCGTTCGACCGCCTTGTTCCAGAGGATCTTGATATTGGGATGGGCGAACAGCCGATCCTGCAGGATCTTCTCGGCACGCAACGAATCGCGGCGGTGGATCAGGGTGACGTCCTGGCTGTGATTGGTGAGGTAGAGCGCCTCTTCGACCGCGGTATTGCCGCCGCCGATCACCGCGACCTTCTTGCCGCGATAGAAAAAACCGTCACAGGTGGCGCAGGCAGAAACGCCCTTGCCGCCCAGTGCCTGCTCCCCCTCGATACCCAGCCACTTGGCCTGCGCGCCGGTAGCGATCACCAGCGTATCGCAGACGTAGAGCGTGCCGCCGTCGCCGCGCAGCCGGAACGGGCGCTCGCTGAGGTCGACATCGACGATGGTATCCCACATCATCTGGGCGCCGACATGCTCGGCCTGGGCCTGCATCTCCTCCATCAGCCAAGGCCCCTGGATGACGTCGCGGAAGCCCGGATAATTCTCCACATCGGTGGTGATGGTCAGCTGGCCGCCCGGCTGCAGCCCCTGCACGACGATCGGCGCCAGCCCGGCGCGCGCACCATAGATGGCGGCCGAAAGGCCGGCGGGGCCGGAGCCCAGGATCAGCATGCGGGTCGAATGGCTGGCGGTCATGG
>SCUQ01000205.1 GCA_004297635.1 Rhizorhabdus sp.
CTGCTCGACCGACGCGTAAAAGGCATCCATGTCGATATGGATGATCTTGCGGCCGCCCTCCCCGGAAGCCGCAATATCCTCTTCGCCCGGAAGCTGTTCGGGTCGACCCATGGAACAAAGCAGATACGATATTCGACGCGCCCATGCCAGTGCGGGATGCGGCGAAACGTTGAGGCGGTGGGAACCCGCACGGCGGCCTGGCGTTTTCTCCCCGATTCCAACGGAGATAGACCCATGGCTACCAAGACCACCACCAGCCGTCCGCGGTCGACCGCCACTCGTGCGGCGAGCCGCAAGCGCAGCACCAGCACCAGCACGGCGACGCGCAAGCCGCGCGCGCAGGCGCTGACCGAGGAAGCGAAGACCGCGGTACGATCGGTTCGGACGCGCGCCACCCGCGCCGCCAAGAAGGTGCCGACGGACGCCACCAGCCTGTCGATCGCAGCCGGCGTGCTCGCCGGTTTCGTCGCCGCGGGTATCGCGATCTTCATGAACCGTGATCGCCTGCGCTCGGCCGCCAGCACCGGCGGTGAACGCCTGCGCAAGGCCGCCGACGATCTGTCGTCGATGGCGCATGATCGGATCGATCAGGCCCGCGACAATATCACGAAGTTCCGGGCGCGTTCGAACGACACCGCTCCGTCGGCCGACACGTCCGACAGCATGGCGATCAACGGATAAGTCTTGCCGCTCGTCCCTTCGCGGGACGGGATGAGCGGGAGTGGATGGCGGCGTGGCTTCCCAGTCACGCCGCCATCATTCATTCTGCACCTATGCGATTCGACCCGACAAACGAGCGCTGGCGCTATGACGTGCGGCTGTTCTTGCTTGCCTATGTGCTGGGCATCATCGCCTTCAGCGCCGTCATTCCCTAGCCCGCACGGGCAGATCAATCGCAAGCCTTGTGCAGCAGCCAGGCGAGCCACGCCGCGCCCAGGCTCGCCATCGCGACGATGAGCAGCGTCTCGGCGACCGAGACCCCCAGATGCACCATTGCCGCCAGGATCAGGGTAGCCGCGACCATTGCGCCCGAATTGACGATGTTGTTCGCAGCGACGGTGCGCGCCGTCTGCGCCTTCGCGACCGTCGTGGTCAGGAACGCATAAAGCGGCACCACGAACATGCCCCCCGCAATGGCAATGCCGAGCAGGTCGATCATCACCCGGTTCGAACCCGGCACGGTCATGAATGCCGTAAGGTCGCGCAGCGCGCCGGTGGGGGCGGGCCAGTTATGCGCGGTCCACCACATATCGCAGACGAAGGCCCCCATCACCAGCGCCGCGACCGGCGAACAGCGCGCCGATACCGCGCCGCCGAGAATGCGGTTCACGGCGATCGAACCGATCGCGACGCCGACCGAGAAGATCGCAAGGAAGAGCGTCGCCACATTCTGGTCGGCGCCCAGCACATTCTTGACGAGTGGCGGGAATTGCGCAGCCAGGATCGCGCCTTGCGCCCAGAAGAAGCTGATCGCGAGGATGGCGAGGAAGAGGCGGCGGACGTGCATCGTGTCCGACACCAGCTTGATCGACGAGCGGATGAGGTGGAAATCGACGCCTGCGTCCTGCAC
The DNA here is from genome assembly GCA_004297635.1 of Rhizorhabdus sp. GTDB lineage: Bacteria > Pseudomonadota > Alphaproteobacteria > Sphingomonadales > Sphingomonadaceae > Rhizorhabdus. The sequence continues at coordinate 1,571 of SCUQ01000205.1, forward strand.
CATCGGCGGCGCGGCGGGGACCTGCCGGCCGGCCAGCCAGCCGGCACATGCAACCACCAGCACTCCGACCGCGGCATGCTCCGCCTCTATTATCCCGCCTGCGATCGTACCCATCAGGATGGCGATATAGGTTCCGGCCTCGACCAGCCCGGTGCCCGGCAGCACCTGATCCTCTTCCAGATGCTGGGGCAGAATCGCATATTTGATCGGCCCGAAAAAGGTCGAGTGGACACCCATGGAAAGCAGGGCGACCAGCATCAGCGGCACGTTCTGCAGCAACAGCCCCGCCGCACCGAACAGCATGATGGCGATCTCGGCCGTCTTGACGATGCGGATGATCCGCGCCTTGTCATGGCAGTCGGCGAGCTGACCCGAAAGGGCCGAGAACAGGAAGAAGGGCAGGATGAACAATCCGCCCGCCACCGCTGAGAAGGCCGCCTCCTGCGCCGGATCGTTATAGATGCGGTAGATGACCAGCATGATCATCGCGGTACGGAACAGGTTGTCGTTGAACGCGCCCAGGAACTGGGTGACGAACAACGGCAGGAACCGGCGCTTGGCGAGAAGCCGGAAAGAAGGGGTCATGCGGGGATTCTGCGCCTTGTTACTTGGTCGCCGTCAAAGGGTCACCGGCATCGCTCGATCGTGCCATAGCTGATAGCACGGCGAACGTCCAAGTCGATAAAGCCGCAGCATGTCGGTTGCGTGACGTGGGAATAAGTGACTTATCTCGATCCCCTAACCGCGCT
>SCUQ01000020.1 GCA_004297635.1 Rhizorhabdus sp.
GCTCTTCCGATCTCGGCGAATATAGCGGCCAGATGCTACGGATGGACGAGGCCGATCTGCGCCGGATCGGCCGCGCGCTGTTCGATAATCTTGGCCTGATCTGGGATTATGATGCGATTGCGGCGCTTCGCCGGCTGAAAGTGCCGCTGCTGTGGGTGCTGGCGGGCGAGGACCGCGAGGCGCCGATCGCGCAGACCCGTGCCGCGCTGCTCGGGCTGGCGCGGAACGGGCAGCCGATCGACCTCTACCTCTTTCCCGACACCGACCATGGCATGGTCGAATATCGCATTGCGGCAGACGGCGCCCGCAGCCCTACCCGCATCACCGACGGCTATCTCCGCCTGCTCGGCGACTGGATCCGCGGCGCGCCGGCCGGCCGCTACGGCCGGGGCGAGCGCCTTCATCACGGCACGCGATGAAGGCCGCTGCGGCGATCAGGACATCCGGTACATGGCGCAGAGCTTGTTGCCGTCCGGATCGCGCAGATAGGCCAGGTACAGCTTGAACGCGCCCATGTCCCGCACGCCCGGGGGGTCCTCACAGGCCGAACCGCCATGGGCAAGGCCGGCGGCGTGCCACTGGTCCGCCTGTTCGGGGGAGTTCGTCGCGAAGCCGATCGTACCGCCATTGGCGTGGCAGGCGCTCTCGCCGTTGATCGGCCGGGTGACGCCGAACATGCCGGTCGGCGACATCCAGAAGACGCGACCCTTCTCGTTATCGACCCGCCCCGGCTGTACGCCGAGCGTCGCGAACACGGCATCGTAGAAGGCCTTCGACGCGTCGAGATCGTTGGTACCGACCATGATATGGCTGAACATGCATATTCTCCTCGCCTCGCACCCGATGCGCGCTGCTACGTCCCGATGGCACAGCTGGCGGCATGCTGTCGATACGCTGCCGGCGGTCGGGCCGGGCAACCGCGTCGCCAGCGATATGGCGATGGCGGACAACGATTTCGGGGTTCCGTTTCGATCGAATGCGAAATCGCACCCGGGGCGTCATTTTCCGATGGCATTTCCGCGCTGGCTGCGCGATTCCCTGTCGCCGTCGGCCCTTAGCCGCGCAGGAGGAAGATGAAGACCGGGGACTCACGGACGTTCCGCTTCGAGGAGGGAAGCTTCCTCGCCATCGTGCTGGTCGTCAGCATCCTGTTCGCGCTGGTGGTCGCACCCTTTTTCGGGGCGATCCTCTGGGCGCTGGTCCTCGCCATCCTGTTCAGGCCGGTCAACCAGCACCTCGTCGATCGCTTGTCCGGACGGCGCAATCTCGCCGCCCTGCTCACCCTGCTGATCATCCTCGTGCTGGTCATATTGCCGGCGGTGTTCCTCACCTCGATGGTGATCAACGAGCTGCTGTCCTTCTATGCGCAGATCCAGTCGGGGCGGATCGATATCGCCGCGCTGTTCGAACGGGCGACCGGGGCGCTGCCCAGCTGGGCGGCCGACTGGCTGCAGCGGATGGGCTGGGGCGATTTCTCGGCGGTGCGCGCCAAGGTGACGGCGCTGCTCACCGGCAGCTTCGGCGCCCTCGCGACGCGGGGGCTGGCGATCGGGCAAAGCGCGTTCAACGTCGTGCTGATGATCGGCGTCATGCTCTACCTCGCCTATTTCCTGATCCGCGACGGCCATGCGCTCAGCCGCAAGGTGATCGACGCAGTACCGCTCGATCCCGACAAGCGGGAGGCGATCGTCAGCAATTTCATCGTCGTCGTGCGGGCGACGATCAAGGGCAGCCTGGTCGTCGCGATCGTCCAGGGCTTCATCGGCGGCGTGACCTTCTCGCTGCTGGGGCTGCAGGGCGCGCTGCTCTGGGGCACGCTGATGGGGGTCTTCTCGCTGATCCCGGCGATCGGCACCGGGATCATCTGGGTGCCGGTCGCACTCTACCTGATCGCCACCGGCGCGCTGGTGAAGGGCCTGATCCTCACCGCCTGCGGCGTGCTGATCATCTCGATGGTCGACAATGTGCTGCGTCCGATCCTGGTCGGCCGCGAAACCAGCATGCCCGACTATCTGGTGCTGATCTCCACCCTGGGCGGGCTCCAGCTGTTCGGTTTTCACGGTTTCATCATCGGCCCGGTGGTCGCCGCGCTGTTTCTCGGCGTGTGGCAGATCTTCACCGAAGCGCGCCGCTCGACGCCGGCAGCCTAGACGATATCGGGCGCGTGGAATGGCGGATTGAGCCGTTCGCGCCGGCGCCGTCGCGCACGGCGCCATAGCCACCACAGCAGCAGGCAGGTGCCGGGGATCGGCAGCGCGATCAGGATCTCGGTCTTGTAGGGCGCCATCGCCGTCAGCGCGCGATCGACGGCGGGGCCGAACAGATAGCCGATGGTGGTGAAGATAGCCGCCCAGAGGATGCAGGCGATCAGGTTCAGTATCGCGAAGCGCCGCAGCGGAATCGACGACAGGCCGATCGCGACCGGGCTGACCATGCGGAAGCCGTAGATGAAGCGATAGGCGAGGATGAAGCCGGTCGGATAGCGTTCGATCAGCCCCACCGCCCGCGCGAAGGCAGGCTTCTGCCGGGCATGGATGACGAAGGGCCGGTCGCGGAAGCGGCGGCCGAGCTGGAAGAACAGCTGGTCGGCGATGAGCGCGCCGAAGGCGGTGGCAAGAAAGGCCGCCCCGATCGGGAACAGCCCGCGATGCGCCATCACCCCGCCGGCGATCGCCGCGGTCTCACCCTCGAATCCGGCGCCGAGCGCGATCGCCCAGGGGCCGATCGCCACGACAAGCTGTCCGATATCCATCCGCTCGCCTTACGCCACCTGCCCCGATGCGAGGCGCTATAGCGGGCGGGATGGGCGCCGTCCTCTCCCAAATCGTCATTCCCGCGAAGGCGCGACCAACGGACCGCGCGATCGGACCTCATGGGTTCGGCGTTCGCGTCCTGGTGGATTCCCGCCGTCGCGGGAATGGCGAAAAAGATAGGAACACTCCAACTGTCACCGTCTCGCGGTTGCCCCCGACGCCGGGCGCCATTACATCGGCGACATCATTTTCGAAGGACCGTGAATGCTCCTGCTTTTCCTGCAGATTGCCGACCTGCTGCTGGGCGTGCTGCGCTGGATCATCATCATCCAGGCGATCATGTCCTGGCTGGTCGCGTTCAACGTGATCAACACCTATAATGATTTCGTCCGCCAGGTGCTGTTCGCGCTCGATAAGATCACCGAACCGATCTATCGGCCAATCCGTCGGGTAATGCCCGATTTCGGCGCGCTCGACCTGTCGCCGCTGGTGGCGCTGCTGCTGATCATCATCCTGCAGATGGTGCTCAGCCATGCCGCCCAGCAGGTCATGCTGGCGGGCGTCTGAGCGCCTGGACACCGGCACCGGACGGGCTCCACCTCGCGATCCGCGCGACGCCGAAGGCGGGACGCGATTCGATCGAGGGGCTCGTCACCGCCGATGATGGACGGACGCGGCTGGCGATCAGGCTGGCCGCCGCACCCAGCGACGGCGCGGCCAATGACGCACTGATCCGGCTGGTGGCCAAAAGCCTGGGTGTGGCGAAGCGGGACGTGGCACTGGCCAGCGGGGCGACCTCGCGGCTAAAGAGGCTCCATATTTCGGGCGACCCGGCGCTGCTCGCCGCCGCCCTCGAACATCTCGTCAGGGAAGATTCATGAGCGCGGACATCATCGACGGCAAGGCTTTCGCGGGCGATCTGCGCGCGCGGGTGGCGGAAAAGGTCGCGGCCTTCCGCGCCGCCGCGGACCGCGCTCCCGGGCTGGCGGTGGTGCTGGTCGGCGAGGATCCGGCAAGCCAGGTCTATGTCCGTTCGAAGCACAAGGCGACGATCGAAGCGGGGATGGAGAGTTTCGAGCACCGCCTGCCCGACACGACGACGCAGGACGAACTGCTCGCTGTCGTCCGCCGGCTCAACACCGACGACAGCGTCGACGGCATCCTCGTACAATTGCCGCTGCCGCCCCAGATCGACGAGAATGTCGTCATCGCGACGATCGACCCCGACAAGGATGTCGACGGCTTCCATGTCGTCAATGCTGGCCGGCTCGCGGTCGGCCAGCACGGCTATGTGCCCTGCACGCCGCTGGGCTGCCTGATGCTGCTCAAGGACCGGCTCGGTGATCTTTCGGGCCTCGACGCGGTGGTGATCGGCCGGTCGAACATCGTCGGCAAGCCGATGGCGCAGCTGCTGCTGGGCGAAAGCTGCACCGTCACCATCGCGCATAGCCGGACCAGGGATCTGCCCGATGTCGTGAAACGCGCCGATATCGTCGTCGCGGCGGTCGGCCGGCCCGAGATGATCCGGGGCGACTGGATCAAGCCCGGTGCCACCGTGATCGATGTCGGCATCAACCGGGTGCCGGGCGCCGAGCCGGGCAAGACCAAGCTGGTCGGCGACGTCGACTTCGCCGCCGCCTCGCAGGTCGCCGGCGCGATCACCCCGGTGCCGGGTGGCGTCGGGCCGATGACGATCGCGGTGCTGCTGCGCAACACCCTCGTCGCGGCGCACCGCCGCGCCGGCGTGCCTTACGCTAAGGGTTCGATTTGATGCGACTGACGTCGCAACGGTACCAGCCCGCTCCCCCACCCAACCTCCCGATCCAGTATATGATGTCGGGAGGTTGGGTGGGGGAGCGGGCCGGCGCCGCCGTTTCAGCTTTGCTGAAACCAGATCAATGATCGCGCTGTTCCTGTCGGCCTTCGTCACCCTGTTCGTGGTGATCGATCCGCCCGGCTGCGCGCCGATCTTCGCGGGCCTGACCCGCGACGCGCCCAACGGCCAGCGCCGCGCGATGGCGATCCGTTCGACCTTGATCGCCGCCGTGCTGCTGCTGCTGTTCGCCCTGGTCGGGGAAAAGCTGCTGTCGACGCTGGGCATCAGCCTCGACGCCTTCCGCATCGCCGGCGGGATCATGGTGTTCCTGATCGCGCTGGAGATGGTGTTCGAGAAGCGTACCGAACGGCGCGAGGGCCGTGCCGACGAGATCAGCCGCAAGGCCGCCGAGGAGCACCGCCCGATCGAGGATATCTCGGTCTTCCCGATGGCGATCCCGATGATCGCCGGCCCCGGCTCGATCGCGACGGTGATGCTGCTCGTCTCGCGCAGCCATGGCATCGACGAGACGCTGGCGGTGCTGGCCGCGCTGGCGGCGGTGCTGCTGCTGACCGGAGCGGCGCTGCTGGCGGCGGGGCCGATCATGCGCGTGCTGGGTCCCAAGCTGGAGGCGATGATCACCCGCATCCTGGGCGTGCTGCTCGCCGCGCTGGCGGCGCAGTTCGTGATCGACGGGGTGAAGGCGGCGTTCGGGCTGGGTTAGGCCGGCGCCTCAGCCTACCATTTTCCACAGCAGGAACGGCGAACCGTCGGGCAGTGCCACCGGCTGAAGCCAGCCTGGCACCTCGCCCCGCATCAGCTGCATGTAGAAGCCCTGCGGCGCGCGGGCGCGGTAGATGGTCGATTCGGCCATGCCGGGGCAGAGCAGCAGCATCGTCGCCCCGCGCCGCCGCATCACCTCATGCGCCACCTCGGACGATGCCGCGCGGAACGACTTCTGGACGTCGAGAATCGCCTGGCCGTTGCGATGATAGGGGCCGGCAATCGCGCTGTGCTTCGTCATCGCGATCAGGCGCGGG
>SCUQ01000206.1 GCA_004297635.1 Rhizorhabdus sp.
GGCGGCATCGGCCAGCTTCACCTTGCGATTGCCGGCGACGACATGGCCATCGACGAAATCGGCGTCCCCGGCGTTGAACCCCGCCTTTTGCGCGATCGCGGCGCGGAGTGCGACACAGGCGGCATAGACCCCCGCCGTCGCGCTGTTCGCGCCGAACTGGCCACCCGAGCCCGACGAGACCGGATAGAGGCTGTCCCCCAGGCGCACCTCCATCCTGCCGAGCGGAACGCCGAGCATTTCCGCCGCCGTCTGGGCGATGATGGTGTAGCTGCCGGTGCCGATGTCGGTCATGTCGGTTTCGACCAGCACCCCGCCCCTGCCGTCCACGGAAACGCGCGCGGCCGATGGCGCGACGAGATTATTACGGAAGGCCGACGCCATGCCCAGGCCGATCAGCCAGCGCCCGTCGCGCAACGTGCCGGGCGTCGGGCTGCGCCGCGACCAGTGGAAGCGCTCGGCACCGATCCGCAGGCATTCGACCAGCTTGCGGCTTGAAAAAGGACGGTTCGGGCCTTTTGCCGGATCATATTGGACATCGTTGCGGATGCGCAGCTCGACCGGATCGAGGCCCAGCTTTTCGGCCAGCTCGTCCATTGCCACTTCGAGCGCGAGCATGCCGACGGCCTCGCCCGGCGCCCGCATCGCATTGCCCTCGGGCAGATCCAGCTCGGCGAGGAAATGGGCGATCCGACGATGTTCGCCACGATAGAGGAGACGGGTCTGGGCGCCGGCCGTCTCCGGCCCGCCACCGGGCAGGTCGCCCGACCATGTCTCGTGCGAGATGGCGTCGATCCGCCCCTGTTCGTCCGCGCCGATGCGAAGGCGCTGGATCGTCGCGGGACGATGCGTGGTGTTGTTGGCGATCTGCTGCCGGGCGATCGCGACCTTGACCGCTCGGCCGAATTTCCGAGCCGCGACCGCCGCGAGCAGCGCATCCGCCCTGATCCAGAGCTTCGACCCGAACCCGCCGCCGATGAAGGGGGAGATGACGCGGATATTGTCCTTCGGGATGCCCAGCGTGGTGGCGGTATCGCGCACCGCCCAGGCGATCATCTGGTTCGACGTCCAGAGCGTGAGCCGATCGCCGTCCCACGCGGCGATCGACGCGTGCGGCTCCATCATGGCATGGTTCTGATCGGGGGTCGTATAGACCTCGTCGAGCGTCACCGGCGCCTTGGCGAAGGCACCGTCGAAATCGCCGACCGTGACCGCCGACGGGCCCGAAAAGCCGGCCGGCGCGCCGCGCGCATGGGCGCGTTCCTCGGCGAGATCGAAGCGTCCCTTGGCTGGTGCATAATCTATCCGCACGAGGCCGGCGGCATGGCGCGCCTGCTCCAGACTCTCAGCGACAACCAGCGCAACGGCCTGATCATAATGCTGAATTTCAGGTCCGCCGAGCAGGTCGGCCGTATGGGACGACGATGTTTTCAGCGGCCCGGCATTCGCGGCGGTGATGATCCCGATCACGCCCGGCGCGGCTTCGGCATCGCGGCTGTCGATCGATCGGATTCGCCCCTTGGCGATGGTAGCGCCGACGATCCAGCCATAGGCGGCATCAGGCGCGACATCATGCCGCTCATAGGCATAGGGTGCGGTTCCGCTGACCTTGCGCGGCCCATCGATGCGGTCATGCGGATGGCCGACGACGGTCTGACGATCGATCGGGTTGATGCCGGCCGGCGTATCGAACTTCATGCTCATGCCCCCGCTCCCGTGTCGGCCAGCACCGCGCCCAGCATCCGCCGCATCAGGGTGAGCTTGAACGCATTGTGTTCGGTGGGCCTGGCGCCCAGCGTGATCGACGCGGCGATCGCATCGGCACCTTTCAGCGTCTCGGCGGCCTCGACCCGCCAGGGCTTCGGCGCTACCCCGCCAAAGGCAAAGCACTGCCCCCGCGGCCCGACCACCGCCGCCACCGACACCAGCGCAAAAGCATAGGACGCCCGATCGCGGACCTTGTGATAGACATGGCGGCCGCCCAGCGGCGCCGGCAGCACCACCGCGGTAATCAGCTCGCCGGGCAGCAGCACGGTTTCGACATGCGGCGTCTTGCCTGGCAATGTGTGAAGATCGGCGATCGGGATCGCCCGCGTCTGGCCGTCCGGCCGCACCGTCTCCACCACGGCATCGAGGACCCGCATCGCCACCGCCATGTCCGAGGGATGCGATGCGATACACTGATCGCTCGTGCCCAGCACCGCCAGCCCGCGATTGAACCCGCCGAGCGCCGCACAGCCCGAACCCGGCTTGCGCTTGTTGCACGGCTTGCTGGTGTCGTAAAAATACGGACAGCGGGTCCGCTGCAGCAGGTTGCCCGCCGTCGTTGCCTTGTTGCGGAGCTGGCCCGAAGCGCCTGCCACCAGCGCGCGCGACAGGACGGCATAATCGCCGCGCACCCGTTTATCGGCGGCCAGATCGGTGTTGCGGACCAGCGCGCCGATGCGCAGCCCGCCCTCCCCGGTCTTCTCGATCCGGTCGAGCCCAAGCCGGTTGATGTCGATGACATGCGACGGGGTTTCGACCTGCACCTTCATCAGATCGAGCAGATTGGTGCCGCCCGCGATGAACCGCGCCCCGGGATGCTCCGCCGCCAGACCGGCCGCCTCGGCCGGATCGGCGGCGCGATGATAGGTGAAGGGCCTCATGCCTTGTCGCCCTTCCCCGCCGCATCGCGGATCGCCGCGATGATGTTCGGATAGGCGGCGCAACGGCAGATATTGCCACTCATCCGTTCGCGCAGTTCGGCGTCGGAAAAGCTCACCTCCATCAGATCGGCGGTGGCATGGCTCGGCACGCCGCGTTCGATCTCGCCCAGCACCGCGACCGCCGAACATATCTGCCCCGGCGTGCAATAGCCGCACTGATAGCCGTCATGGGCAACGAAGGCCTTCTGCATCGGGTGAAGATCATCTGGCGTCCCGAGCCCCTCGATCGTCGTCACCTTGTCGCCGTCGTGCATCACCGCCAGGGTCAGGCAACTGTTGATCCGCCGCCCTTCGACGATGACGGTGCAGGCGCCGCACTGCCCATGGTCGCAGCCCTTCTTGGTGCCGGTAAGGTGAAGATGCTCGCGCAGCGCATCGAGCAGCGTGGTGCGCGGATCGAGCGACAGGGCGCGGGTCTTGCCATTGACCTCGAACTTCACCGCGACCGGGGCCGGCGGCACGGCCTGCGCGCGCGGCGCCGCGCCGATCGCCATTGGGCCGGACAGGGCTGCCGCCGTGACGGCGCCCGAGGCCAGGACGCTACGCCGTGTCATACCATCACCTTCGTTGGATCCATCTTCCGGAATCATGTCACCCGCCTGTTCTA
>SCUQ01000207.1 GCA_004297635.1 Rhizorhabdus sp.
GGCGTGCGGGTCCTCATGCGCGCGGGCCAGCAGGTAAAGGCCGGCCATGATGACCAGCAGGCCCGATGCGACTACGCGCATCCCGCGGACCCCGCCCTGAGCGGGGTTGAAACGGTCGAGCCCGGTAGCCTGGAAAAAGTTCATGCGGTCACAATGGACGGTCGCGCAGAATGTTCAACCGATCCGAGCGATGACTATTCCGCCGCCTGTGGTGTCCCGCCCGGCTTATGCTCTTCATTATTGACGAGGAGCTTGCCTAGCCGCGGGCCGATCCATTTCTCCATATCGTCGGCGAGGGTAAAGCCAGCGGGGACGATAACGAGGGTCAAAAGGGTCGACATCGCGATACCGCCGATCACACAGATCGCCATCGGCGAACGCCAGCTGCTGTCGCCCGATAGGCCGAGGGCGATAGGCAGCATGCCGGCGATCATCGCCACCGACGTCATCACGATCGGCTGGGCGCGCTTATGGGCGGCGTCGAGAATCGCATCGAAGCGGTCGACGCCATGGCGCATTTCCTCGATCGCGAAATCGACCAGCAGGATCGAGTTCTTGGCGACGATCCCGAACAGCATCAGCAGGCCGATATAGACCGGCATCGAGATCGGTATGCCAAGGATCAGCAGCGCCAGCACGCCGCCCAGCGGAGCGAGCAGAAGCGAGCCCATGTTCACAAAGGGAGGCAGCACCCGCTTGTAGAGCAGTATCAGCACGGCAAACACGAGCAGAACGCCGGAGAGCACGGCGATGACGAAGCCCGAGATGAGATCGCCCTGGAACTCCTGTTCGCCGAATTTCACCTCGCGTATGCCCGCGGGCAGGTTCTTCATGATCTGGGTCGCATAGATATATTTATAGGCATCGCTGCTCACCGATCCGGGTGTCAGATCGCCGCCGATGACGAGGCGGCGAACCTGATTGTAGCGACGGATCTTCGAAGGCCCTGCGCCGAAATGGATATCGGCCACGACCCGCAGGGGCACGGTGCCGCCAAAGCTGGTCTGGACCGGCATGTTCTGGATCGTCGAGAGATCGCGGCGCGAATCCTCGCTCAGCGAAACGCGGATGGGAATCTGCCGGTCGCTCAGCGAGAACTTCGCCATATTCTGTTCGATGTCGCCCAGCGTGGCGATACGGATCGCCTGGCTAAGTGCTGCGGTCGTCACCCCGAGGTCGGCGGCAATGTCGAGCCTTGGCCTGATGATCAGCTCAGGCCGCTGGATATCTCCGTCGATACGCGGATCACGGATGAGCGGGCTTTTGCGCATCTGCTCGACCAGCGCCGTGGCGCTCTGCTGCAGCTTAACCGGATCGTCGCCGGCCAGCATGATCGTCAGGTCGCGGCCGAATCCGCCGGACTGCGACTGGAAATTCACACGGGCATCGGCGATCTTTGCCAGCTCGGTCGCCACGTCGCGCTCGAATTCGACGCTTGTACGGGCCCGTTCCTTGGCCGGCTTCAGCGTGATGTAGAGCGAGGCCATCCGGGTGTCGCCATTGTCGCCGATATCGGCGAATACCGCATCGGTCTCGGGCTGACGCCGGATGACATCCGCGGCCTGATCGGCGATGCGCATCGTATCCTCGCGCACGCGCGCGCCGGGGGCCAGCTCGATCTTGACGACGCTGTTGTCCATATCGAGCGCCGGCTGGAACTGCTGCTTCGAGATCGCGAAGAGTGCCACCGTCAGAATGAAGGCGAACACGCCGAAGCCGATCGTCTTCCAGCGGTTGCGGAGCGACCATCGCAGCAGGCTGAGATATTTGTCCATGACGGGCCCGCCGCCATGTTCGCGAACGCCTTCGGCCTTCAGGAAATAGGCGGCGATCATCGGCGTGATGAGACGCGCGACGAACAGACTCATCAGCACGGCGACCGCGACGGTCAGGCCGAATTGCTTGAAGAACTGGCCTGGAATGCCAGGCATGAAAGATACCGGCACGAACACGGCGACGATCGCCATGGTGGTCGCGACGACGGCAAGGCCGATCTCGTCAGCCGCATCCATCGATGCCTGATAGGCGGTCTTGCCCATCCGCATGTGGCGGACGATATTTTCAATCTCGACGATCGCGTCGTCCACCAGGATGCCGGCCACGAGGCTGAGCGCGAGCAGGCTGATCGTGTTGAGCGTGAAGCCCATCAGCGACATGAACCAGAAGGCCGGGATCGCCGACAATGGAATGGCGAGGGCGGAAATCGCGGTCGCCCGCCAGTCCCGCAGGAAGAAGAAGACCACGATGACGGCCAGCACCGATCCCTCGACCATCGCGTCGATTGCGGAATGATATTGCGCCTTGGTGTATTTCACACCGTCGTAGAGCAGGTTGTACCGGACCTTCGGATTTTCCTTGCGCAGCTGGTCGAGGACCTTGGTGGCTTCGTCATAGACGGTCACATCCGACGCGCCCTTGGCCTTCTGGAGCGCGAAGGAGAGCACCTGCCGATCGCCCATCTTCGATATGTTGCGCTGATCGGCATAGGCGTCGCGCACGGTGGCGATGTCGGCAAGCTTGACCGCCCGATTGGAACCGACCGAAATCTGCGTCTGGCTCAGCTGATAGGCGGTCGCCGCATTGCCGAGGACGCGAACCGATTGCTCCGCCCCCGCCACTTCGGTGCGCCCGCCGGCGGCATTGAGGTTCACGTTGCGCAGCACCGCATTGACCTGCGCCGCCGTGACGCCCTGGGCCTGCATGCGGGCCGGATCGAGCACGACCCGGATTTCCCGGGTAACGCCGCCGCCGCGGAAGACGCCCGCCATGCCGGGCACCGACAGCAGCCGCTTGATCACGGTGTTGTCGGTGTACCAGCTGAGCTCCTCGAGCGTCATGTCGACCGCCTCGACCGAATAATAGGCGATCGGGCCACCCTCGATCTCGATGCGCTCGACCTGGGGTTCAAGGATGCCTTCGGGCAGGTCGGACCGGATCTTGGCGACCGCGTCGCGCACGTCGTTGACGGCGCGATCGACCGGCGTGCCGAGCTGGAACTCGACATTCGTGCCCGACAGGCCCTCGGTGACATAGGACGTGATCGATTTGACATTGCCGACCGACGCTACCGCCGCCTCCACCTTGCGGGTGATCTGCGTCTCCATCTCGGTAGGCGCGGCGCCTGGCTGGGTGATGTTCACCGACGCGGCCGGGAAGCTGATGTCGGGCATGTTGTTGATGTCCATGCGCGCGAAGCTGATCAGCCCCGCAATGGTCAGCGCGATGAACAGGACGATAGGCGGAATCGGATTCCTGATC
>SCUQ01000208.1 GCA_004297635.1 Rhizorhabdus sp.
CGCGCCAGCAGGTCGAGAACGGCGCGCAGATCATCGATGTCAACATGGACGAAGGCCTGCTCGACGCCGAGTTCGCGATGACGACCTTCCTGAAGCTGATGGCGGCAGAGCCCGACATCGCGCGCATCCCGGTGATGGTCGACAGCTCGAAATGGTCGGTGATCGAGGCGGGGCTGAAATGTGTCTCGGGCAAGCCGATCGTCAATTCGATCAGCATGAAGGAGGGCGAGGAGGCCTTTCTCCATCACGCCCGCAAGTGCCGCGCCTATGGCGCCGCCGTGGTCGTGATGGCGTTCGACGAGGTCGGCCAGGCCGACACGAAAGAGCGCAAGGTCGAGATTTGCGAGCGCGCCTACAACCTCCTCGTCGCCGACGGCTTTCCGCCCGAGGACATCATCTTCGATCCGAATATCTTCGCGGTGGCGACCGGGATCGACGAGCATCGCCGCTACGCGATCGACTTCATCGAGGCGACCGCAGAGATCAAGAAGCGGTGCCCGCACTGCCACATCTCCGGCGGCGTCTCGAACCTGAGCTTCTCCTTCCGAGGCAATGAGCCGGTTCGACGGGCGATGCACAGCGTCTTTCTCTATCACGCCATCCAGGCGGGGATGGACATGGGCATCGTCAACGCCGGCCAGCTCGACGTCTATGACGCGATCGACCCGGAACTGCGCGAAGCGTGCGAGGATGTGATCTGGGACCGGCGCGAGGACGCGACCGACCGGCTGATCGCGCTGGCAGAGAGATATCGCGGCACCGACGCTGTCGCCGAAAAGGCCGCCGAAGAATGGCGCGGCTGGGATGTCGTCAAGCGGCTCGAACATGCGCTGGTCAAGGGCATCGACGCCTATGTCGTCGACGATACCGAGGAGGCGCGCCTGCTGTTCGACCGTCCGATCGAGGTGATCGAAGGGCCGCTGATGGACGGGATGAACGTCGTCGGCGACCTGTTCGGCTCGGGCAAGATGTTCCTGCCGCAGGTGGTCAAGTCCGCCCGCGTGATGAAGAAGGCCGTCGCCCACCTGATCCCCTATATCGAGGCGGAAAAGGAAGAAGGCGCCAAGGCCAAGGGCCGGATCATCATGGCCACGGTCAAGGGCGACGTCCATGATATCGGCAAGAACATCGTCGGCGTGGTCCTGCAGTGCAACGGCTATGAGGTGCTCGACCTTGGTGTGATGGTGCCCTGGGCTACGATCCTCGACGTGGCGCAGAAGGAACAGGTCGACATGATCGGCCTGTCCGGCCTGATCACGCCTTCGCTCGACGAGATGGTCACCGTTGCCGAGGAAATGCAGCGCGCAGGCATGAGCATCCCGCTGCTGATCGGCGGCGCCACCACCAGCAAGGTCCACACCGCGCTGCGCATCGATCCGGCCTACGACGGACCGGTCGTCCACGTGCTCGACGCCAGCCGCGCGGTCGGCGTTGCCTCGCAACTCCTGTCCGACACACAGGCCGATCCGTTCATCAAGGCGACGGCAGCAGACTACCAGCATGTGCGCGACGCTCGTGCGGGCAAGGGCGAGATCGGAAGAGC
>SCUQ01000209.1 GCA_004297635.1 Rhizorhabdus sp.
AGCAGCTGCGAGCCGACATCGGGCGGGGTGAGCACCGCCGCGATCGCGAATGCACCGACGATCGCGTAGCGCCGCGCGCCGATCAGTTGCTTGCGGGTGACGATGCCGGCCCGTTCGAGCAGCATCAGCAGAACGGGTAGCAGAAACGATATCCCAAAGCCGAACAGGAACTGCATGACGAAGGAAAGATAGCTGTTCACATCGGGCAGGGCTTGCTGCTGTACCCCATTCAGATCACCCTGGAAGCCGAGCAGGAATTTCAGGGCCATCGGAATGGCGATGAAATAGGCCAGGGACGCGCCGGCAATGAACAGCGCGGGTGTCGCAAGCAGGAACGGCAACATTGCCCGCTTCTCGTTTCGATACAGTCCCGGCGCCACGAACTGCCAGATCTGGTTGGCGATGATCGGAAAGGACACCATCATCCCGGCGAAAAAGGCGATCTTGATTTCGACCAGGAAGCCGCCGAAAATCTGGGTGTTGATGATCTTCGACTGGCCGGCCGCGAGCAGCGGATGGACGAGGAAGGCGAAGATCGGCCGCGCGAAATAGAGACAGACGCCAAAACAGACCGCCAGCGCCGCGAACGACATCAGCAGCCGACGGCGCAGTTCGAGCAGATGGTCGAGCAGCGGCGCGCGGCTCTCGTCAATCTCGTTCATGGCAGCGGATCATGTCCCACGGGCTTCGTCGCGCCGGCCGGTCTGTCGGTCCCGAACATATCCGGCTGGGCGGGCGCCGGGGACGGTGAACCATCGACCGGTACTGCGTCCTCGATCAGTTCGGGGCCGTCGGGCGCCGGCAGCGCTTCGCTGGGCGGGCCGCCCAGCGGAACCATCTCGGCATCGCTCGCATGATCGATCAGCGCCGGCTGGGGCGGATGTTCACGCATGATCCGCTCATTGTCGGCCGCCCACTTCTTTTCCATTTCCTCTAGCTCTGCCTGGCGGACCATCTCATCCAGGCCCGATCGGAAATGGCGTGCGACGCCCCGCGCGCGCGCTATCCACTGGCCGACGAAGCGCATCGCGCGCGGCAGGTCCTTCGGCCCGATCACGACAAGCGCGACCACGGCTACCAGCAGCAATTCGGTGGGAGCGACGTCTAGCACCGCCTATGGCCGAAGATCGTTCCGGTGGATCAGCTATGCGGCCGATCGTCCTTCATCGGCTGCAACGTGGGATCGGGATTGGGTTCGATCGGGGGCTGCTGCTGAAGGCGCGGCGCGGCGGGCGGCACGGCTGGCGCGGCATCCTCCTCCTCGGTCATGCCCTTCTTGAAGCTCTTGATGCCTTTGGCGACGTCTCCCATCATGTCGGAGAAGCGCCCCTTGCCGAATAGCAGGAGGACGATGATGCCGACGACGAGCCAATGCCAGATGCTCAAACCACCCATGGGGAATCTCCTAGAATAAACCCCATTTAGGGCCTGCCCACAGCCACCGCAATGGCGTTACCGGACGGGGCGGGCGCGGGGCGGGAACGCAGCGGTCCCATGGCCTGCCAATGCGACAGCGCGGTTACAGCCGACCTTGCTGCTCATTCGTCTTCGCCGTCGTCCGGATCATCGCTCCCCGTATCGCCCTTCTCCATCTGGATCTGTTCGAAGGCGAGGTCGACCGGATCGAGCAGACCCGCCGCCTTGAGGTCGGCGATGCCGGGCAGGTCCTTGCGGCTGCCCAGCCCGAAATGGGTCAGGAAGCTCGGCGTCGTCGCGTAGAGCAAGGGGCGTCCCGGCGTCTCGCGGCGTCCCGCCGGGCGGATCCACCCCGCTTCCAGCAGTACGTCCAGCGTGCCCTTCGAAATCTGCACGCCGCGAATCGCCTCGATCTCGGCGCGGCTGACGGGCTCATGATAGGCGATGATCGCCAGGGTCTCGATGCCCGCACGGCTCAGCTTGCGCGGCTCCTCGCGGGTGCGCCGCAGGATATGGGCGAGGTCGGACGCGGTCTGGAAATGCCAACGGCCGCCCCGTTCGACCAGTTCGATACCGCGCCCGGCATAGAGAGCCGCAAGCCGGGGCAGGGCATCGCCCAGCCCATCGGTGCCGATGACGCTCATCAGTTCGGCGGGGCTCATCGGCCCCTCGGCCGCGAACAGGGCGGCCTCGATCGCGCGGAGCAGGTCGTCGGGTTCGCCGATCACGCCGCGCTCCGCAACATCAGCGGCGCGAAGGCTGTTTCCTGCATCAGCGCGACCCGCCCCTGACGCGCCAGCTCCAGCGCGGCGACGAAGCTGGAGGCGAGCGCCGAGCGGCGATAATCGCCGGTCGCCTCGATCGGCAGAAAGGCCTCGAGGCTGGTCCAGTCGATCACCGCGCCGACCATCCGGGATACCCGTTCGATCGCCTGATCAAGCGTCATCACCGGGCGGCGCTGGACGATATGGACCGGCTCGTCGCCCCGCGCCTGGACCATGCCATAGGCCGCGATCAGCTCGTAGAGGCTCGCATCCCACGCGGCTTTCCGGATAACCTTGAGACCCTCGGGATTGCCACGTCCGAACACGTCGCGGCCCAGCCGGTCGCGGCCCATCAGCCGCGCGCCTGCCTCCCGCATCGCCTGAAGCCGCTGAAGCCGCAGCTGCAGCCGCAGCGCCAGCTCCTCCGGGCTCGGATCGACGGTGGGGTCCTTGGGCAGCAGCAGGCAGGATTTGAGATAGGCGAGCCATGCCGCCATCACGAGATAATCGGCTGCGATCTCCAGCTTGAGCGCCCGCGCCCGCTCGATGAAGGCGATATATTGTTCGGTCAGCGCCAGGATCGATATCTTCGCGAGATCGACCTTCTGCGCACGAGCCAGCGTGAGCAGAAGGTCGAGCGGTCCCTCCCATCCGTCGAGATCGAGCGTTAGCACATCGTCCGAGTGCGTCTCGTTCAACGGCAGGTCGAAATTGTCCTCGTCGTCCCCAAGCATGGACGCGAGTAAATCAGCATTTGCCGATTCGAGAAATGGCTCATCCACTACATCTTGTGGATAAGCCACCGTCGTGGCCCGTTTATATGGGGGTCAGGCTGGCAATGCCGCCATCAGCGCATCGCGCTCGGCGATCAGCTCCGCGAGCGCGGCACGGAGCTGCACCCCGGCCACGGTCGCCATCGCCCGGTCGAGCCGCGTCCGCGCCTCGTCCTCGATCGGCCCGACCGCGCCGGCGATCGCCTCCATCTCGGCCATGTCGCCCGAACAGTGCAGGGCGATATCGCAGCCTGCAGCCAGGACGCCTGCCGCGCGATCGTCGAAGCCGCCCGACAGCGCATGCATGCCGAGATCGTCCGACATCAGCAGCCCGTCAAAGCCGATTCGTCCGCGGATGATCCCGCCGATCACCTTGGCCGAGAGGCTGGCGCATTGTTCGGCATCCCAGGCCGGGTAGACGACATGCGCGGTCATCGCCATCGGCGCGTCGGCCAGCTTGATGAAGGGGGCGAGGTCGGTCTCCAGCGCCTCGGCGTCGGCGGTGACGACGGGCAGCTCGACATGGCTGTCGGCCATCGCACGGCCGTGGCCGGGGACATGTTTGACGACGCCGACCGCGCCGCCGCTGCGGAGGCCTTCGATCACCGCCCGGCCCATCGCCGCGACCCGCATCGGCTCGGCGCCCAGCGCCCGATCGCCGATGATGTCGTGCGCGCCGGGCTGGCGGACGTCGAGCAGCGGCAGGCAATCGACATTGATGCCGACCTCGCCGAGCATCGTCGCGATCGCCGCGGCATTGTGGCGCGCCGCTTCGATCGCGGTGATCGGCGCTATGTCGTAAAGCCGGTCGAACAGTTCGCCCTTCGGAAAGGCTGGCCAGTGCGGCGGCTGCATCCGCGCCACCCGGCCGCCCTCCTGATCGATCAGGATCGGCACATCGGCCCGGCCCGACAGGTCGCGCAGGCTGTCGGTCAGCGCCCGCAACTGCGCTGGATCGGCGACGTTGCGCTTGAACAGGATGAAACCGGCGGGATCGACCGAGCGGAAGAAGCCCCGTTCGGCCTCGCTCAGTTCGGTCCCGGCGAGGCCGAGGAAAAGTGGCGTCATCCGATCACCGAGCAGCTTTCGCCGGCCGTGCGCAGCCGCCGGCAGATATCGCCCGCGTTGCCGCCG
>SCUQ01000210.1 GCA_004297635.1 Rhizorhabdus sp.
TGACGAAAAACTCGGCGGATATGTCGTGGGTATCAAGAAGGAAGCGCTGGAGACCGGCCCCAGCTTCGGACGCGACAAGATGCCGGCCTTCGATCGCGCCTATGGAATGGGGGTATATGGCCATTATGGCGTGCCCTTTTGATGGAGCGCGGCTCAATCCGGGTCCTGCCCGCCTTGCGGGGCGTCTTGAACCGCGGCGCTCATGTCGGCGACGGTGGCGCCTCGCCGGCCCATCGTCCGCGGCCGACCCGTGGTGGTGTCCACCGCGGTCTGACGCTCGGTTTCGGCGTTGACCAGTCCGCCGATCAGCACGGCATAGGCGGAGATGTACAGCCACATGATGAGGACGACGATGGCGCTCAGCGAACCATAGGTCGCGTCATAGCCGGCGAAGTGCGACGCGTAGAAACCGAAGCCCAGGGTAGCGAGCAGCCACAGCACCGTCGCCAGGACGGCGCCGACACTGAGCCACTGCCATCGCGCATTGGCGCGATAGGGCGCGAAGCGGTAGGTCGCCCCGATCGTCGCGCTGGCGAGGAGGCCGGCGATGGCCCATGTCACGATGCGCACCAGCGCCGCTGCGACCGGCCCGATGCCGCTGATGAGATCCTGGACAAAGCCGAGCACCGACGCCGCCAGCACGCCGGCGATCCCGACCAGGACGGCGCCGATAGCCAGAACCGCGGACACGCCGGTGCTGCGCAATATCCCCCTGCGGTCTTCCTGTTCATAGATGACATTGAGCGCGCTCATCATACCGCCCGATGCCCGGCTCGCGCCGAACACCGATACGATCAGCGCGACGATCAGGCCGATCCCTTTCTTGTCGGCGGCAGTGGTGGTGAGCGACATCAACTGATCGTAGATCAGCTTCGCCGCATCGGCCGGGACCAGATCGATGATCATCCGCATATGCTGGGCGACGATCGCGGGATCGGCGATGAGGCCATAGGTCATGACCAGGGCGCCGAGCAGCGGAACGAAGGACAGGAAGACATAGAAGGCCACCCCGCCGGCCATCAGCCCGAGATTGTGGCGGCCACTGTTCACCCAGACCCTGCCGAGAATGGCGCGCCAGGCCGGCCACCCCAGCTGCCGCGGGCTCTCGGCGGCGGCGCCGAGGTCGATCTCATTCTGTCTCATGCCCATGGTGTCGCTCCCGAAGGCCAAACGCGCGACCAGACGGAAAGTCATGAGAATTTCTTGGCGACTGGAACCCGGGCGGGATCCGACCTTTGAGCATGATGGACAATATCGGCGCTCGGCCGTGCCGGCGACCGATGACAAAAGGGGCGTCCTTGCGATCAGTGTCGAGATGGCTGGTTTCTACCGTGAGCATTGCGCTGGCGCCGACAGCGCATGCCCAAAGCACATCCGACGACCGACTGCTGAGCGATCCTGCCTTCGAGCAGAGCCTGCCGCCGCTCCTGTCCGCGCCGGCGCCCGGACCGGGGTCATCGTCGTCGAACGGCGACACCGTCGCGGAACCCGTTGCCGATCTCCCCGCCGACCCGGCCCTGACCGCCCCGCTCGCGCCGATCGCGACATTCGACGCCGCGCCGCCGCCGGAGATCGACGTCGCATCGGAAAAATTGCCCGAGATTCGCTATACGCTGGTGGTCAAGGGCCTCAAGCCGGTCGGCCTGGACGACGCGTTTCGCGACCTTTCCGCCCTGCTCCAGGACGGCAGACGCGCCGCCAATGCCGCCCAGGTCTCCGCGCGCGCCGATGAGGATGTCCAGCTCGCCGAGCGGTTGATGCGCAGCGAAGGCTATTATGACGGCATCGCCACCGTAGCGATCGACACGCTGCCCAATGCGACCAACAGCCTGACGGTCGAGCTTAGCGCGACGCCGGGGCCGCGCTATCATCTGGGCAGGATCGCCATCACCGGCGCTCCGCCCGAACCGACCGCGCTGGCCCGCAAGGCGCTGACGCTCGACACCGGCGATCCGATCGTCGCGGCGGACGTGCAGAGCGCGGAAGCCGCCATCTCGTTGCGGCTGCCGGAAGCCGGCTATCCCTTTGTCGAGGTCGGTCAGCGCGACATCCTGCTCGACGATCGCGACCATCAAGGCGATTACACGCTGCCGATCATTTCGGGCCCCAAATCACGCTTCGGCGCGATCCGCACCGAGGGCGATCCCGTGTTCACGCCCGAGCATCTGACCCTGATCAGCCGCTTCGACAAAGGCGAGATATATGACAGCCGCCAGGTCGACGACCTGCGACAGGCATTGGTCGCGACCAGCTTGCTCGCGACCAATGCCATCGAGCCGGTCAAAACCGGCCAGACGGCGGCGGACGGCTCGGCGATCGTCGATGTCCTGGTCCGCCAGACGAAGGGGCCCGCGCGGCAGCTGGCCGGGAGCGCGGGCTATGGCACCGGGGAGGGAATCAAGCTCACCGGATCGTGGACGCACCGCAATCTGTTTCCGCCCGAAGGCGCGCTGACGGTGGAGGCGGTGGCGGGCACGCAGCAACAGAGCCTCGGCACGACCTTCCGGCGGTCGAATGCCGGGCAGCGCGATCGCAGTTTCGCGCTCGGCGCGTCGGTCGCACGCCAGGATTTCGACGCCTACAACGCCCAGACGATTACGCTTACAGGCAGCCTCTCGCGCCAGAGCACGCCGATCTTCCAGAAGCGCTGGACCTGGAGCATCGGCGGCGAACTGATCGCGACGCGCGAAACACCGTTCGAGGCGGCGACGCTCGATCGCGACCGCAAGACCTATTTCATCGCGGCCATTCCGCTCCAGCTCGGCTATGACCGCTCGAACAGCCAGCTCGATCCGACCAAGGGCTTCCGCCTGAGCGCTCGGTTCAGCCCGGAGGCGCAGAAGCGCAGCGGCGGCGGCTTCGACGGCTATGCCCGCATTCTCACCGAAGGCAGCCTCTATTATCCGCTGAGCGAGGCGCTGACGCTGGCCGGACGCGCGCGCGTCGGATCGATCCTGGGCGCGGCGCGCGACGATATCGCGCCGTCCCGCCGCTATTATGCGGGCGGCGGCGGTTCGGTGCGCGGCTTCGGCTATCAGGAGCTCGGCCCGAAGGATATCGATGACAAGCCGATCGGCGGCCGATCGCTGACCGAATTCGCGATCGAGGCGCGCTACCGTTTCGGCAATTACGGGATCGTGCCGTTCTTCGACGCCGGCCGGGTCGGCGAGGCATCGACGCCGTCGCTCAAGAACATGCGATACGGCGCCGGCATCGGCGTGCGCTACTACACCAATTTCGGCCCGTTCAGGATCGATGTGGCAACACCGATCAACCGGCAGCCTGGTGAATCGAAGATCGCCCTCTATATATCCATCGGACAGGCATTCTGATGGCCGGGCATGTCGCCCCGCCCGAGCCGCGCCCGCGCTGGAAGGCGATCGCCAAGGGGATCGGGATCGCGCTTGGCATCTTGGCAGTGCTCGCTTCGGCACTCGTCATCATCATCGACAGCGGTCCGGGACGGCGCTTCGTCGCCAGCCAGGTCCTTCCCTATGAAACCGAATCCGGCCTGGCCATCGACGTCGGCCGGATCGATGGCTCGCTCTATGGCCGGATGACGCTTCACGACATTCGCCTTTCCGACACCCAGGGCGTGTTCGCGGCCGCGGGCGCGGTCACGATCGACTGGCGGCCCTTCGCCTATCTTCGCCAGGGCAAGATCGATGTTCGCGAACTGGCCTCACCCGTGGTCCGCCTGCAGCGGCTGCCCGTTCTCCGGTCCGTGCCGTCGGACCCCGACGCACCGCTCCTGCCCGATATCGACATCGCCTTGCAGCGGCTGCGCATCGACCGGATCGTCATCGGACCGGCGATCACCGGCAAACGCCATATCGCGCGATTGGCCGGCTCGGCCGACATCGCCGACGGCCGCGCCCGGATCGACCTCGATGCGCGGACGCTCACCAGTCCCGGTGTGGCCGGCGGCGACATTCTGACGGTGCGGCTCGATGCCGTGCCCGCCGCCAACCGGCTGCTGATCGATGCCGCCCTGACCGCGCCGCGTGGCGGGCTCGTCGAGCGCTATACGCGGCTCGGCACGTCGGTGGCGCTCACCCTCAACGGCCGTGGCGACTGGCAGGCGTGGAACGGCGCCTTGACGGGCCGCGCGGGCGATGACGCGCTCGCCGACCTCACGCTCACCGCCCGCAACGGGCGCTTCGCGCTCAAGGGCGATGCGATGCCCGGCGCGATCCTGGCGGGCCCTGCAGCGCGGCTGGCGGCACCCAAAATGTCGATCGATCTGTCCGCGGCGTTGAGCGAACGGCGCGCCGATCTGCGCATCGCGGCGCGATCGAGCGCGCTCGCGCTTCAGGGCGCGGGGCTGGTCGATCTCGGGCGCAATCGCTTCGACGATCTCAAATTCTCCGCGCGGCTGCTGACGCCCGGCGCGATCGCCGACAATGTGCGCGGCCGCGACATAGCGCTCAGCGCTGCCCTCGACGGCCCGTTCGCGACACCCGCGATCGCCTATCGCCTGTCGGCGGCGTCGATCGGCTTCGGTGCGATGGGGGTCGAGGGGCTGCACGCCGGGGGACGCGCGACGATCGACGCCGATCATATCCGCATCCCGCTCAAAGCGACGGCCCGCCGCGTGACCGGGCTCAACGCCGCCGCCGGCGGCCTCCTGACCAATCTCGCGATCAATGGCGATCTGGCCTGGTCGGACGGCCGGCTGCTTTCCGACAATCTCCGGCTGAAATCCGCGCAGATCGATGCGACCGCGATCATCCTCGTCGATCCCGCCGAGGGCCGCTACACCGGCGCCATCAAAGGTCGGGTCAACGACTATCGCATCGATGGACTGGGCCGCATCAGCCTCGTGACCGATGCCAAGCTCGTGCCGGGTGCCAAGGGCGGCTTCGGCATCCAGGGCGTGTTCCGCCTCGCGACCCGCAGCCTCGACAATGCGGCCTTGCGCGACACGCTCGGGGGCAATGCGGTGACGACCGCGCGCTTCGGCTTCGACGAGAATGGCACGGTGTCGCTGACGGGCCTCCGCATGCGGGCGCCCGCCTTCGCGATCACCCGCGGCGGCGGTCGCTACAATATCGACACGGGCCGGATCGCCTTCACCGCGCAGGGGACGTCGAAGCTCTACGGCCCGCTTTCCGTTACCGCATCGGGGACGCTGGAGCGTCCGCTCGTCCGGTTGAAGGCGGCCCGGCCCGGCCTTGGCGTCGATCTCCGCGATCTGAGTGCCGAACTGCGCGGCGTTCCCGCCGGCTATGCGATCCGCGCAAACGCCCGGTCGGCCTATGGGCCGCTCAGCGCCAACCTGCTCGTGCGCAGCGGACGCGGGCCGCTCGCGATCGAGGTCGGCCAGGCCAGCTTCGCCGGGGTCGATCTGCAGGGCAGGCTCGTCCAGACCCCCGGCGGACCATTCGCCGGCACGCTGACCATGGCGGGATCGGGACTGAACGGCACCGTCCGTCTCGCCGCCGCCGATGCCGACCAGCGCGCCGATATCGCCCTGAGCGCCCGTGCGGCGCGCCTTCCGGGCTCCGTGCCCATCGCCATCGGCTCGGGCGATGCGACCGCACGCGTGCTGATGACAGCCAAGGGGCCATCGATCACCGGCCGCTTCGCGCTGCAGGACGTCCGCCAGGGCGAGTCGATGCTGAGCCGCGCGCAGGGCCGGGTCGCCTATGCCGGCGGGCAGGGCGATGTCGCGCTCGTCGCCAGCGGCCGCAGCGGGGTTCCGTTCGATGTCCAGATGCAGGCGTCGCTTGCGCCGACGCGCATTGTCGCCAACGCCAAGGGCCGCGCCAACGGCGTGACCTTCGCGCTCGCCGCGCCCGCCGTCGCCACCAAGACCGGTTCGACCTGGACGCTGCAGCCCGCCACCCTCGTCGTGCCGCAGGGCAAGGTCGAGCTGGGCGGCAGCTATGGCGCCGCGACCACGCTCCGCGCGCGCCTGTCCGACATGGATGTCTCGGTCGCCCAGGCCTTCCTGCCCGGGCTCCGGCTGGGCGGTAGGGCGACCGGGACCATCGACTACAGCCTGGCCGCCGGGGCGGCGGTACCGACGGCGAGGGTGCGCCTCGACATCGCGCGCTTCACCCGTACGGCCGCCTATGTCGTCTCGGCGCCGGTCGATATCGCGATGCTCGGCACGCTCGATTCCGGCGG
The DNA here is from genome assembly GCA_004297635.1 of Rhizorhabdus sp. Lineage (GTDB taxonomy): Bacteria > Pseudomonadota > Alphaproteobacteria > Sphingomonadales > Sphingomonadaceae > Rhizorhabdus. Next base: position 6,133 of record SCUQ01000210.1, read on the forward strand.
CGGCGATATTCGCGCCCTGATCCGGCGGGGTGGCGGCACAGTCGGCCGGCTGCAGGCGCGGCTCGCCCCGCTCGGCCCCGGTGCCACCCTGTCCGACCGGCTGTTCGATGCGCCGCTATCGGGCGGCATCCGCTACAACGGCCCGGCCGACATATTGTGGACGCTGACCGGTATCGCCGGGCAGACGGTGAGCGGTTCGGTCGCGCTCGGCGCCGATTTCGGCGGCCGGCTGGAAGCGCCGACACTCAACGGCGTGGTCCGCGCGAATGCGCTGCGGTACGAGAACGAGACCTATGGCACCGTGATTTCGAACATCGCCCTGGACGGCCGCTTCACCCAGTCTTCACTGCGCATCCTGTCGCTCACGGGCAGGGCCGGCAGCGGGACGATCAGCGCCAGCGGGACGATCGGGCTCGACGCGGCCCGGGGCTTTCCGGTCGATCTCAAGGCCGAGCTGCGCCGCGCCCAGCTGGCGCGCAGCGATGCCCTGGGCGCGACCGTCTCGGGCATGATAGCGATCACCAACAGCAGGGATGCCGGCGGGCTGATCAAGGGCGAGCTGACCATTCCCGAGGCGCGCTACGAGATCATTCGCCAGGGAGCGGCCGACGTGCCCGAGCTGACCGGCGTCCGCCGCCGCACCGATCAGCCGCCCAAGCCGGGCGCGGCCGACGCCAACGGACTTCCGAGCCTGTGGAAGCTCGATATCCGGATCCGGGCCGACAACCGGATTTTCGTCAGCGGGATGGGCCTGGAAGCCGAATGGGCGACCGATCTGAGGGTCCGCGGCAGTGCCGGCGATCCGCGGGTCATCGGCAGATTGTCGATCGTACGGGGCACCTATAGTTTCGCCGGGCGGCGCTTCGACCTTGCCCAGGATGGCGAGGTCCGGTTCGAAGGGGGGGCGGTCAACGATCCGCAGCTCGACCTGTCGGCCAGCACCAGCGTTCAGGGCCTGACCGCGACGATCAACATTGGCGGCCATGCGCTCAATCCGCAGGTCAGCTTCAGCTCGACCCCGACGTTGCCGCAGGACGAGGTCCTGTCCCGGCTGCTGTTCGGAAGCTCGGTCACGTCGCTGTCGCCGACCCAGGCGATCCAGCTGGCCGCCGCACTCAATTCGCTGCGCGGCTCGGGCGGCGGTCTCAACCCGCTCGGCAAGCTGCGCTCGGCCTCGGGGATCGACCGGCTGCGCGTATTGGGCGCCGACAAGACCGCCGGGCGCGGGACCGCGCTCGCCGCCGGTCAATATATCTCCAATGACATCTATGTGGAGATCATCACCGACGCGCGCGGGTTTACGGCGACCCAGATCGAAGTCGCCATTTCGAAAG
>SCUQ01000624.1 GCA_004297635.1 Rhizorhabdus sp.
GTGCAGATCTCGCCCATGATCATCATGGTCGCGTGGCTCTTCGACCAGCACTCGCCGATGTTCGGGCAGGCGGCCTCCTCGCACACAGTGGCGAGGTTGAGCCGGCGCATCAGCGCCCGGGTGTCGGAAAAAGCCTGGCCCATCGGCGCCTTGACCCGGATCCAGTCGGGCTTGCGCTGCTTCGGGGCGGCGGGAGTCGGAAGGGGTTCGCTCATGCCATGCCAGATAGGCGATTAGACCGCCTCTTGCCAGCCCCCGCCCGCGGCTTTAGGTCGCGATCCCATGACCGACTTTTCAGGACTCATCGACGGCTATCATCGCTTCAAGGCCAATGGCTGGATGCAACAGCGGGAACGCTGGAGCAGGCTTGCCGAGGGCCAGAACCCACGGCTGATGGTGATCGCCTGCTCCGACAGCCGTGTCGATCCGACGATCATCTTCGATACGTCGCCGGGCGAGATCTTCATGGTCCGCAACGTCGCCAACATGGTTCCGCCGTTCGAAACCTCGCCCGGCCATCATGGCGTGTCGGCAGCGCTCGAATTCGCGGTGACGCAGCTTGAGGTTCCGGAGATCGTCGTGCTGGGCCACCAGAGCTGCGGCGGCTGCGCGGCGGCGCTCACCCGCCGGTTCGAAGGTGCGCCGGTGGGCCAGGGCGGCTTCATCGACGACTGGATGTCGATGCTCGACGACGCACGCGACCGGGTGATCGCCGAACATGGCACCGGCGAAGCCGCGGTTCGCGCGCTCGAGTTCGAGGCGGTCAAGGTCTCGATCGCCAACCTCCGCACCTTCCCCTGCGTGCCGGTGCGCGAACAGGCCGGGCGGCTGCGGATTCACGGCGCCTATTTCGCGGTGGCCGACGGGATCCTTCATCTGCTCGACCAGAGCAGCGGCGAATTCGCACCTGCCTAACATTCCGCAACTTTTCCCGCTTTTCGCTTGACAGCGACAGGGAACGCGCAGGCGCGTCGACCGTTAAGGCTTCCAACTGACCGTTGAGGAGCTTGCCCATGTTAGCCCGTTCGATCCTCGCCATCACCGCGCTGATCGCCGTCGCCCCGCTGGCCGCCCAAAGCGCCAGCCAT
>SCUQ01000611.1 GCA_004297635.1 Rhizorhabdus sp.
ACACCCACCGGCGGCACGTGCACCCCGCAGCAGGTGTTCGATTTCCTCTCGTTCGATCCGGAAACGGTCGAAACCTATGAAGTCGGTTACAAGGCGTCCTATGGCCGCCGCCTGACCATCGCATTGTCGGGTTTCTATTCCGATTATACCGATGTGCAGGTGCCCGGTTCGATCGGCACCACGGTCAATGGTCAGCAGACGTTCGTGGGCATCACCACCAATGCGGGCAAGGCGCGCATCCAGGGTATCGAGTTCGAAGGAAACCTGCTGGTCGCCAAGGATATCGGTGCGCCTGGCAGCCGCCTGAACCTCAACTGGGCGGGCGGTTATATCGACGCCAAGTACAAGCAGTTCATCGATTCGCGCGGTATCGACGTCGCCAACCGGCGCGCGTTCCAGAACACGCCGAAATGGACCGCTTCGGGCACGCTGGCTTATTCGATCCCGGCCTTTGGCGGCGATATTTCGACCAGCACCACGGTTTCCTATCGCAGCAAGTCGCAGCAGTTCGAACTGCGCACGCCGGGTCTGGATCAGGCCGGCTATGCGCTGTGGGATGCCAGCATCGTGTGGACGTCGGAAGGCGGCCGTTATTCGCTGGGCGTGCATGGCCGCAACCTGACCGACAAGCAGTATATCGTGTCGGGCAACAACTTCCTCAGCCAGAATCCGGACACCGGCAATTTCAATCGCAACGCTGCGGGCGCGCTGATCCCGACGCTGGGCCGCGAAGGCGTGCTGACTGCCTATTACGGCAATCCGCGGCAGGTGTTCGTGTCCGCTGGCGTGAAGTTCTGATCGTCCGGCAACGGACTGTGATCGGGCAAGGGGGTATCGGGGCGGCCATGTCCGTCCCGATACCGATTGCTCGCAATAAGTGGCGGTCGCACCTGTTGGGCTGATGGCGACGCCGGTTGCCCTCGCCGCGTCCCCATGAGACAGCATGCGTCGCGAGGAGACAGTGATGACGAGCAGCGAACCGGGCCGGGACGGCCGCTATAAGTGGCTGGTGCTGGCCATGCTGCTGCTGGTCTATACCTTCAATTTTCTGGACCGGCAGATCCTTGGCATCCTGGCCATTCCCATCAAGACCGAACTGGGGCTGAGCGATACGCAGCTGGGTGCGCTTGGTGGGATCGCCTTCGCGCTCCTCTATTCCACACTGGCGATTCCGCTCGCGCTGCTGGCCGATCGTACCAGCCGCACATGGGTCATCACCATCAGCCTGGCGGTCTGGAGCGGCTTTACCGCGCTCTGCGGCATGGCCGGCAACTTCGTTCAGCTCTTCGCCTTTCGCGTCGGCGTGGGTGTGGGCGAAGCGGGCGGCGTGGCGCCATCCTATGCCGTGATTTCCGATTATTTCCCGCCGCAGCAACGTGCACGTGCGCTGTCGATCTATTCGCTGGGAATTCCATTGGGGTCGGCGGGCGGCGTGTTGCTGGGCGGCTATATCGCGCAGCGGGTGGAGTGGCGGACGGCCTTTCTGGTCGTCGGTGCGCTGGGCCTGCTGATCGCGCCGCTGTTCCGCCTGACCGTGCGCGAGCCGGTGCGGCCGGTTGCCACCGGAGCAGGCGAGCCGGTTTCGGCGGTCTTCGGCATCCTGGCGAAAAAACGCAGCTTCTGGCTGCTGGCGCTGGGTGCGGCGTGCAGTTCGATGTGCGGCTATGGCGTCGCATTCTGGCTTCCGGCACTGCTGATGCGCAGCTTCGGCCTTGATCTGCTGGGCGCGGGGCAGTTCCTCGGCGGATTGCTGCTGCTCGGCGGGGTGGCGGGCGTGCTGCTGGGCGGATGGCTGGGGGACCGGCTGGGCGGACGGGACAAGGCGGCATATGCCTGGATCCCGGCGGCGAGCTATATTATCGGCATGCCGCTATTCGTCATCGGTGTGCTGTCGCACAGCGTGTCCTTTACCTTCATGATGTTCATCGTGCCGCAGGCGCTGGTCTATGTCTGGCTCGGCCCGGTGCTGACCGCGGTGCAGCATCTGGTGCCGCCGCAGATGCGCGCCAGCGCCTCGGCCAGCTTCCTGCTGATCAACAATCTTGTGGGATTGGGCTTGGGAAGCTGGGCCGTGGGCAGCCTGTCCGATGCGCTGACGCCCGCTTTCGGTGTGGAGGCACTGCGCTATGCCATTGTGGCCGCGCTCGGCTTCTACCTGCTCGCTGGCCTGTTCATGGCGCTCGCCGGAAAGTCGCTGCGCAAGGACTGGGTGAGCGCCTGACGCGTCCCAGTCCTAACGTTCCTTGGTGGCGCTGAACGTCACGTCGGGATTGCGTTCCTGCTGATAGTTCACGTCCCACGCGCTTTTCGCCATGAACACCAGATTGCCGTCGCGGTCGCGCGCCAGGTTGGACCGGTTGAACTCCACCAGTCCCTTGATCGCGGCATCCGGGCCGCCGATCCAGCGGGCGGTCTCGAACGGCGCAGGTTCCAGCATGGCGCCGACCTTATATTCCGCCTCCAGCCGGGAAATCAGCACGTCCAGCTGCAGCTGGCCGACCACGCCGACGACCCACTGGCTGCCGATTTCCGGGTAGAAAACCTGGATCACGCCTTCTTCCGACAGATCGTCCAGCGCCTTGCGCAGCTGCTTGGTCTTGGTCGGGTCCTTC
>SCUQ01000211.1 GCA_004297635.1 Rhizorhabdus sp.
GCCGAGAATCCCAGCACCAACAACCGCATGGAGCTGATGGCCGCGATCAGCGGACTGGAAGCGCTGAAAAAGCCGTGCCGGGTCAGGCTGTCGACCGACAGCCGCTATGTGATGGACGGCCTGACCAAGTGGATCCATGGCTGGCGCAAGAATGGCTGGAAGACCGCCGACAGAAAACCGGTGAAGAATGCCGATCTGTGGCAGCGGCTGCTCGCGGCGGCCGAACCGCACCGGATCGAGTGGATCTGGGTGAAGGGCCACGCCGGCCATCCCGACAATGAACGCGCCGACAAGCTGGCGAGCGACGCGGCCTTATCTGTCTGAGATTACCGCGTCGAACGCGTGAAATCGGTCTCCACGACATTGTCGATCGCCAGCCCGATCGGGCCGGATACCGAGCCGAACTCGGCATGGAGCAGCACTGACAGCGCCTTGGCCTGATCGAACAGCTCGTCGAGCAGCGCGGGCGGGCATTCGTGGCGGGTACATTGCCGGCCGATCGCGGCGAGCAGGCGTGACAGGCTGAAGGTACCGAAGCTGTCGAGCAGCGAGCGCAGCGCCTCCGCCTCCGCCGCGGCCAGCTCCCAGGCCTGACCGCGCACCGCCGCGGCGATCCGCTGCGGCCGGTCGCTCACGTCGAACAGCAGCATCTTCGTCAGCACCGCCGCATCTTCATAACCGGCATTCTCGACCAGCAGATTCAGCCGCTCGCGATCGAAGCTGTCGCCGCCGGCCTCGGTCTGGCCGGGGCTCTTGCGGCGCATCTTGGCGATCATTTCCAGCAGCTGGCCCGATACGATCGGCTTGGGCAGGAAACTGTCGATGCCGGCGTCGAAATAGACCCGCCGCCGCTCGGCCGCCGAATCGGCGCTGATCGCGAGGATCGGCGTGTTCGAAGCCGGCGGATCGAGCGCCCGGATCGACCGGGTCGCGGCGAGGCCGTCCAGCTCCGGCATCTGCATGTCCATCAGGATCAGGTCGAAGGGCTGGGCGGCGACGGCGGCGAGCGCCTTGCGCCCATCCTCGACCGCAAGCACCTGATGCCCCTCGCGCGTCAGCAGGCCGGCCACGAGCCGGCGGTTGATCGGATTGTCCTCGGCCAGCAATATCCGCATCGGCCCGGTCGGCTCTTCCTGTGCGGCGGCATGGACGGCGTCGGCATCGGCGCGCTTGAACGGCAGCTCGACCGAAAAGGTGGTGCCCTTGCCGGGATCGCTCGATACCGCGATCGACCCTCCCATCGCCTCGGCAAGCTGCTGGCTGATCGCCAGGCCGAGACCGGTGCGGCCCTGCATGCGCAGCCGGGCGGTATCCACCTGCTCGGTGCGCGAGAAGATCCGGCCCAGCGCCTCCTGGCCCATGCCCTGCCCGCTGTCGCGGACGATGATCATCCAGTAATCCGCATTGTCGTCGGACCGGGTGGGCGACAGGCCGATCGAGACGCTGCCGGCCTCGGTGAACTTGATCGCATTGCCGATCAGGTTCGACAGCAGCTGCTGCAGCCGCGCCGGATCGCCCTTCAGGATCGTCGGATCGCCCTCCAGCCCGTGGGCGTCGAGGCCCAGCCCCTTGGCGGCCGCGGTGCCGTTGAACAGGTCGACCGTGGTGCGCACCACCGATTTGAGGTCGAAATTGATGCTCTCGATGACGACGCGGCCGGCTTCGACCCGCGTGTAATCGAGCATGTCGTCGACGACGCTCATCACCGTCGACGCACCCTGGCCGAGATTGGCGAGCAGCGTCTGGCGCTGGGCGTCGCCGGGATCGCGGCGCAACTGTTCGATCGCCGACAGCACGCCGTGCATCGGGGTGCGGATTTCGTGGCTCATCACCTCGAGCATCTCGGCCTTGGTGCGTTCGGCGGCGCGAGCCTGGTCGCGCGCAGCGATCAGCGCACGCTCCGCCTCCACTTCCTCGGTGATATCGCGGATGATCCCGACCAGCTCGCTGGGGCCTTCGCGCTGCGCGACCGATTCGACATGAATCAGGCGCCCGTCGGGGCGAATCCACCGCACGCGGGTCGGCGGCAGAAGTCCGATCCGCTCGGCCTCGTTCAGCGCGAAGTCGATCTTGTCGAGATCGTCGGGATGATAATGGGCGCGAAACAGCGCGGGCGTCGGCTCGGTGCCGACCGGGATACCCAGCATGCGGTACAGCTCGGGCGACCAGAAAGTATAGCGACGCGCGCGATCGGAGCGCCAGTAGCCGAAGCCCGCGAGCGACTCCGCGAGGGTCAACAGGCGATCGGCCCCGGTCTGGCTCTCAATCGAAATCGAATTGCTCCCCACGGCTAAATACCGCTGCCCGAAGCCTTTTAGTTAGGAATCATCGTTAAGGGAAAGGCGTTGATGTAAACTTTCGTTAAATGGTGAACGTCCGCACGCCGATATTGTGCCCCGGCTCCGGGTGCTCCCTCGATGGCCATATCGCTGCCGCGATCGCCGTGGACGCTGGAATGGCGATGGGCAGAG
>SCUQ01000212.1 GCA_004297635.1 Rhizorhabdus sp.
GCCAATCTTGAAAAGGCGGCATTGCTGAAGGTTTCGGATGTCGTAGCGGCGGCCAAGGCGGTGAGCTACCGGGATTGAGCGGCGGGCCGCATCCCCTAGGGGATATTGCGGACGGGCGTTTTCAGGAAATGTGATACGCTTTGCGGAGTCCGAATCGACTCGGGAGAGCGATGATGCCCTATGTGCAGCCGACCGCGACACCCCATAGTCCGTTCCTGGGTCGCCTTCTCTATGTCGAGGACAATCCCCAGATCGCCGAGGTGACATGCCTGTTGCTGGAAGATAGCGGTCTGGAGATTACCCAGGCCCAATCGGCCGAGGAAGCCCTGCGCATCGCCGACGACGAAGCCGTACCGTTCGATATCGTCCTCACCGATGTCGTGATGCCGGGGCTGAGCGGCGTGCAGCTTGCGCGCCGGCTCAACCGGCGCTGGCCCGACCTGCCGATCGTGCTGGTCAGCGGTTTCAGTGACGAACTCGCAATGGGCTATGGCGGCCAATATGAGCTGCTGCGCAAACCGTTCACCCGTGGCGCGCTGCTCGACATATTGCAGCGCCATCTCGATGGCGCCGTCTATCAGCCTGCCTGATACGTCCCTGCTCGCCGATCCTGAACGCCTGCTCGCGCTGAGTTATGCACCGGCGGAACGTCGAGCCGCGCTCGCCGCGCTCTGGCGGCTGGATGAGCGTATGGGCACGATCGTGGCGACCGCGCGGGAACCGGCGATCGGCGCGATGCGGCTGCTTTGGTGGCGCGATGCGCTGACGGGGCTCGATACACCCGGCGCCATGCCGCCCGCCGAGCCGCTGCTGGGCGAGATCGCCTTACGCCTGCTGCCGGCCGGGCTGCCAGGTCGCTCGATCGCCGAGATCGAGGAAGGCTGGGCGGCGCTGCTCGAAGCCGAGGCCCCAGGCGAGGCCGAAATCCTTGCCCACGGCGAAGCGCGCGGCGGGCCGCTGTTCGCCTTGTCGGCGATGCTGCTCGGCGCGGTACCGGAGGACGCCGGCCGGGCCGGCGAAGGCTGGGCGCTCGCCGACCTCGGCCACCGCCTGAGCGATCCGGCGGCGCGCCACTTCGCCCGCGAGCAGGCAGCGGACCGGCTGGAGGAGGTCGCGGTCGGTCGCTGGCCTGCCGCGCTGCGGCCACTCGGGCTGCTCGCCACCTTCGCGCGTGGGGATGCAGCGATGCCGGCGGCGCGGCTGCGGCGACAAGGCTCTCCAAAACGGTTGTTTCGCGGTCTCGCCTATCGTCTGACTGGGCGCTAATCTGGTGCTGTACGCCCTGCTCCGCCTGTCCCAGGCGAGCGGTATGGATGGGTGACGGGGGAGACACGAGATGTGGCGATATCTTGCGGGTGCGGCGGCCGGCGTGTTGCTGATGGCGGGTGGGCTCGCGCTGTGGGACAGCTTCAACCAACAGCCTCAGTTCGCCCCGGCCGCCCCCCTTCACGCCGCCGAGCCCACCGCGCTCGCCGAGCCGCCGGCCGCCAGCGAGAAGACTCGAGAGGAAAAGCGCTTCGGCCGATACGATAAGGACAAGGATGGCAAGGTCAGCCGGGACGAGTTTCTCGCCAGCCGCCGCAAGGCCTATGCAAAGCTCGATACCGATGGCGACGGCCGGCTGAGCTTCGAGGAATGGTCGCTCAAGACCACCGACCGCTTCAGCAAGGCCGATGCCGACAAGTCCGCAACGCTGACCGCGGAGGAGTTCGCAACGACGCGAATCGCCCGTAAAACGTCTCGACCGGCTCCGTGCGTACCCGAGAGCGAAGGCTGACGGTGCGCGGCTAAGCCACCTCGAACCCGGCGGCCTTGGGCCAGCGCGGGCAGACCAGCGCGGTCGCGCGGAACAGGGTTCCCATTTCCTCCTCCGAGGTCAGGCGGTGCAGGGCGGCGCCGATCTCCTCCGTCCGTTCGGGATGGCGGCGGGCCAGCGCGGTCGCGCGCGCCGCGATACCGAGGGTGCCCAGGAAATAGCTCTGCGACACCGGTCCGTCGATCCGCGCGCCGCCAAGCTTGCCCGCGGCGCCGAGCGCGGTGAAATCGACGTGACAGGTCAGGTCATTGGCACCCGGATTGCTGAACACATCGGCATAGGCATGGGCGTTGAGCGCCTGAAGCGTATCGCCGGCATCATAATTTTCATGGCCATAATCGATCGCCAGCAGTGCCCCGCCCTGCCGTGTCACGCGCGCCGCGAGCGCGCGGGCGATCAGAAGCCCGGCCGGCGATGTCTCGTAGATGCTGCCCGCCTGCGCCTGATGAAGATGCTCGGGGACGATGTCTTCGGCGGGTTCATTGCCGGGGGTCGGCTCGAAGCCCTCGATACCGTAGCGGACCATCCGCTCGCGCCAGCCGCCATAGGTCTTGATATATTGGCGATAGGGCAAGGCGTCGAAAAATTCGTTGGCGATGATGATCAGCGGCACGCCGTTCGGCAGGGTCGCTATGCTGTCATGCCAGGTAGCGTGCGGCACCCGCTCCGCCTGCAGCTTGCGCAGCACCGGGCTGGTCTCGACAAAATGCACGCCTGCGGGATGCCGCCCCTGCGCACCGATCGCGCGCAACGCGTCGGCGGCCAGCGTGCCGCGGCCCGGTCCAAGCTCGACATAATGGACATTGTGCGCACGCGAGCGCGTCCACAGATCGGTGAACCAGATACCGATCATCTCGCCGAACATCTGGCTGATTTCGGGCGAAGTGATGAAATCGCCCTGCACGCCGAACGGGTCGTGCGATGCATAATAACAGCCGTTCGCCGCCTCCATATAGTCGGCGACGGGGATGGGCCCCTGCTCCCCTATCCTGTCGATCAGCGCTTCTGACAGCGCCTGTGGTGTGTTCATGCTGCTCTGATCTGCGACATCGGAATCGCCGCTTCATAGCCAAACATGGTTAGCAAAGCACTAAGACGCGTCGATGGACGAGCGCCGCGACGCCGTCGCGACCAGATACGCCCCGCCGATCAGCATCGGCACGGTCAGCGTCTGGCCCATGGTAAGCCCCCAGCTCAGCGTACCGAGCTGGACATCGGGCTCCCGGAAAAACTCGATGACGAAGCGGCTGAGACCATAGCCGAGCAGGAAGATACCGACCAGCTTGCCCGGCTGGTTGCGCGCATTGGTCCGCCAGAAAAAGAAAGCGAGGACGAGCCCCAGCACGATGCCTTCCAGCCCTGCCTCGTAGAGCTGGCTCGGGTGACGCGGCAGCCCATCGGGCGCGTCGGGGAAGATGATCGCCCAGGGCACATCGGTCGGCCGACCCCACAGCTCGCCGTTCACGAAATTGGCGATACGGCCGAAGAACAGGCCGAACGGCACGCAGCAGGCGACATAGTCATGGACGCGCAGCCAGCTCAGTCCGTTGCTGCGGGTCAGATACAGGATGGCGATCGAGACGCCGATGGCGCCACCATGGAAGGACATGCCGCCCTGCCACAGCTTCAATATGTCCAGCGGATGGGCCATGATTTCAGGCTGGTAGAAGAACACATAGGCAAGCCGCCCGCCCAGCAATATGCCCAGTGTCGCATAGAAGACCAGATCATCGGCATGGCGCCGCGCCAGCGGCGCGTTCGGCTGGGCGATCAGCCGGATCAGATAATACCAGCCCAGCAGGATGCCGGCGATATAGGCGAGCGAATACCAATGGACCTGAAGTACGCCCAGATCGAGCGCGATCGGGTTCAGCTTGAGATCATCGAAGTGAAGCGCCTGAGCGGCGGCGGCGAAAACGGGCAGTTGCAAGGACTTCCCCCCGAAGGCTGGACTGGACCCGCCATAGCCGGGGTAGAAGCGGAGCGGAAGGGCCGCCAGCGGTCGTCACGACAGCCACATCTTCAGCAGCAGCCGATTTTGCCCATTCCGCGAGCCATAGTCGATGATTTCCGCCCACGCCTTGATCAGATCGATGCCCGCACCGCCGCCGCGATCCGGCATGGCGGCATCCGGATCGTCGCTCCGCGGGTCATAGGCGATGCCGCTGTCGCTCAGCGCGATTCCGATCGCGCCGGCCTGCTGGGTCAGTACCAGTTCGATCATCCCGTCGGCGGCGACGCCGCCATGCTCGACGAGGTTGGTCACGAGCTCCTCGATGATGATGACCAGACGCGCGCCCTGCCAGACCTCCATTTCGCGGTCGAGGCAGAATGCCTGTGCCGCCTCGACCATCGC
>SCUQ01000625.1 GCA_004297635.1 Rhizorhabdus sp.
CCATTTCGCGCAGCAGCGCGTTCATTTCGGCGACCGACAATGTCCGCCCTGCCCGCACCGATCCATGACAGGCCATCGTCGCCGCGACATGGTCCAGCCTCTCCTTCAGCGACAGCGCCTCGTCATAGGCGGCGAGTTCGTCGGCCAGGTCGATGACGAGCCCGTGGATATCGCCCTGTCCAAGCAGGGCCGGCGTCGCGCGGACCAGCATCGCCTTGGCGCCGAACCGTTCCAGTTCCAGCCCCATCTCGGCCAGTTCGGAGATACGCGCCTCCAGCCGGTCGCAGCCGGTTTCGTCCATCTCGACCACTTCGGGCAGCAGCAGCGCCTGGCGGGCGACGCCGCCATCCGCCATCGCCCGACGCATCCTTTCGAGCACGAGCCGCTCATGCGCGGCGTGCTGGTCGACGATCACCAACCCGTCCTCGGCCTCGGCTACGATATATGTCGCGGCAACCTGCCCGCGCGCGACCCCCATCGGAAAGGCTTTGTGCTCGGGCGCGGGGGCATAGGCCGCTTCGGCGCGGGCCATCGGTGGCGGTGTGTAATCGCTGACCCGATCCCACACGCTCCCCTGCCCGGCCTCTCGCGCCGTGGCGGAAAAGCCGAAGCCATTGGGAATCGAAGGCGAGGCCGGCGCCTGGAGGCCGCTGCTCTGCCAATTGCCGAGCGCCGCGACCGACGGGCGCTGCGCGCTGCGATGCCCCGCCTCGTCGAGCGCGGCGCGCAGCCCCCCGACGATCATGCCGCGGATCAGGCCCGGATCGCGAAAGCGCACTTCGGTCTTGGCGGGGTGGACATTGACGTCGACCTGGTCGCCGGGGAGCTCGATGAACAGCGCCACCAGCGGATGCCGGTCGCGGGCGAGCATATCCTGATAGGCCGCGCGCAACGCGCCGATCAGCAGCCGATCCTTCACCGGCCGACCGTTGACGAACAGATATTGATGGTCCGCGACGCCGCGGTTGAACGTCGGCAGGCCCGCCACGCCGGTCAGCGATACCGCTTCGCGGCGGTAATCGACGATCACGCTATTCCCGGCGAGGTCGCGGTCGGTGAGTGCCGCCACCCGCTCGGGGCGTTGCTCATCCGGCGCGACAAGGATCGAGCGGCGCCCGTCATGCTCCAGCGTGAAGCCGATATCGGGCCGCGCCATGGCGAGACGCTTGATGATGTCCACGCAGGCGGCATATTCGGAACGGGCGGATCGCAGGAATTTGCGCCGCGCCGGCACCTTGGCGAAGAGGTTGGAGACCCTGATGCGGGTACCGGGCGGCAGCGCGGCCGGCCCCTCCCCGGCCAGCGCGCCATGATCGATCCGGCGATACCAGCCATCGGCGCCACGAACGCGGCTTTCGATGGTCAGATCGGCGACGCTGCCGATCGACGGCAGCGCTTCGC
>SCUQ01000213.1 GCA_004297635.1 Rhizorhabdus sp.
CTTCCGATCTGGCGGCGATGCTCGTGCCGCTCGTCACCTTTTCCGGCTGTGCTGTCGACAGCGCGCGCCTCTATTTTGTGAAAGCCCGGTTGCAGCAGGCGTGCGATGCCGGCGTCCTGGCGGGGCGAAAGTTCATCTCGACATCAGGCACGACGCTGGATGCGACCGCCAGCGCCCAGGCCACCGCCTTCTTCAACAATAATTTCCACAGCGGCCTGTTCGGAACGACCGGCGTCGCCTTCACACCCGGCAAGACCAGCGACGGACAGGTTTCCGGCACGGCGCGGGCTACCGTACCCATGACGTTGATGTCGATGTTCGGCATTTCGGCGCAGCAGCTTAGCGTCACCTGCGAGGCCCGCTTCGACGTGGCCGATACCGATGTCATCTTCGTGCTGGATACCACCGGATCGATGGCCTGCCTGCCGAACGACAGCGATTCCACCTGCAGCAGCTATGTCGGCGCGACCAACGCGGTATCCTACACCAGACCCGCAGACGGATCGGCTAGCGGCAATGACAGCGTTGCGGGCTACCCCGGTTCGACCGGCTATTATGTGCCCGAAAAATCCGGATCGCGGATCGCCGCGCTGCGCACCGCCGTGCTCAGTTTCTTCGACACCCTCGCGACGGCGTCGGATCCGAGCACGCATATCCGATACGGCTTTGTCACCTACACATCGACGGTGAACGCCGGGAAGGCGATCATGTCGGTATCGTCGGCCTATATGGTCGGCGGGACGAACAGCCCGAACAAGAGCTGGAACTATCAGACGCGCTACCAGTACGGCACCTCCAACGGAACGCCGCAGTGGCGCTATCAGCAGCTCGCGCTCGACGTCAGCAATCTGGTCAACAATGCCAGCAGCACCGACCCGACGAAGGTATCCGCGACCAGCCAGTGGGCCGGCTGCATCGAGGAGGCCGCGACGACTGCCGGTGCGGGATCGTTCAGCTTGGCCGCCCTGCCCAATGACCTGAATCCCGATCTGACGCCGACGAGCAACATCGCCACGCAATGGAAACCGATGTGGCCCGACGTCATCTACGCCCGCAACGGCTTCGGCGGCACGGGCACCGCGACATCGAACGGCGACAGTTCGAGCCACCCCAATATCGGCGCCCCTTCCTATCTCCAGGACGGCTACGTCTCCTGTGGAAAGCCCGTCGCGCGACTGAAGACGATGACGCGCAGCGACGTATCGGCCTATGTCAATGCCGCCGACTTCCGGCCGATCGGCGGTACCTATCACGACATCGGCATGATCTGGGGCACGCGGCTATTGTCGCCGGGCGGCATCTTCGCGGGGGATACCGTCGCCTGGCCCGGCCACAGCGCCCCCAATCGGGTGATCGTGTTCCTGACCGATGGCGACATGGCACCCAATTCCGCCATCTACGGACTCTATGGGATCGAATATTACGACCGGCGGGTGACGAACGGCAGCTTCGGCAATGCCCGCCAATATCACAATGCCCGCTTTCTGGCCGAATGTTCGGCGGCAAAGAGCCG
>SCUQ01000021.1 GCA_004297635.1 Rhizorhabdus sp.
CCGCTGAGGATGTTCCCGCCTTCCTGAAGGCCATTCATGCTACCATCGGTGAACTAACCACTGGTGCTGACGCGTCGGCTGTCGATGCCACCGAACATAAACCTGCCGTGCCGGTCAGATCTTCGGTAAAATCTGACTTCATTATCAGCCTGATCGATGGCCGAAAACTGAAGTCGCTCAAGCGTCATCTGTCGATGCATGGTCTGACCCCGAAGGAATATCGGGAGCGCTACAGCTTGAAGCCCGATTATCCGATGGTTGCCCCCAACTATTCGGCGCAGCGGCGTGAAGTCGCCAAGAAGCTTGGTCTGGGCCGTAAGCCCAAGTCGCCGTCCATCGTCGCCGAGGCGGCGGCGCCGGCCCCTGTCGCGCCCAAGATGAAGACCGCGGCCAAGCCAAAGGCGGCGAAGCCCAAGGCCGTCGCACCGAAGGCCAAGTCTGCGCCAAAGGCGTCGGCTGCCAAGGCGCCCATGCCGAAGACGGAGGCGGCGCCCAAGCCAGCCGCCGCGCCCAAGGCGAAGGCCGTGGCCAAGCCTAAGACTGCTCCGAAGCCGAAGGCCGACACCGTTGCCGCTGTTCCGGCGAAGCGTGGACGGCCCCGGAAGGTCGACGCTCCGGTGAGCTGATCACTGGCCAGCTATGTGCGGGCAAATCGAAAAGGGCGCTGACGGAATCCCGTCAGCGCCCTTTTCATATCATGGTGAAGGTCTCGCCGTCGCCGGTCTGGAACCTCTCACTTCTTCTTGTCGGGTGGCGCGACCGTAATCTTCACCTCTTCACCCGAATTGCCGGGGAAGTTGGTGAACATCGCCTCGACGAGGTTGGGGACAAGGCGCGGCAACGAGTCGTCCAGCGATCGCGCTTTGGCCTTGCCTTCGAACAGGCGCTTGCCATCGGCCACCCGCTCAATCGTCATGTCGGCATGGCTTGTGTAGATCGTGTAGGTATCGATGTCGCGATACCAGGGGTCATAGAAGAATGGGTCCCAGCCATAATAGAAGGCGGATCCATAGCCCCAGCGACGGCCATAGGGGCCGAAGCCGCCATAGCCCCACGGGCCGAAGGCCGGGCCGGGCGCGGGGCGCGACACAACCTTGGGCGTACCCTTGTCTACGCCATAGTCGAACCGGACGACCAATTCGGGTTTGCCGCCCTCCGCAGGACGATAACCATAGGCGGCCAGCCGCTGGCTGACGAGGCCGGCATATTGAGCGAATTCGAGCCCGCCCTGGTTGCGAGGGTCGGTGGCTTCGATGGTAAAGGTCTGCCCCTCCGGCACGGGCAGAGCCTGGAAGCGCGAAACCTTCGCTTCGAACGGCTGGGTGCAGGCGGACACTGCAAGCAGCGCGAGCGGCGCTGCGGCGGCGAGGATCTTTCGGAGGATCGGCATTGGTGATGCGCCTTGTCTTTATCCATGAAGCCCGGAGCGGGCCGGGACTCAACCTAGTTCCGCCACAGCCTATCGCAAGAGGCGGGTGAACAAGACTTGAACGTTCGTGACCGAGGAGGGTTGCGATCGCCCCAGATTCTATTGGGACGAGTCGTCGATCATGTCGAAGAAACGCGACAGCGCGATCGTGGCGTCGCGCGTCAGGCGGACGATGGTGCGGCGCCCGTCCAACGCGTCGCGTTGCCGCAGCACCATGCCGGCCTGTTCCAGCGTTCCGATCCGCCGCAACACGGAGGTCTGCGACTCCTTCAGTTCGCAGCGGATCTGTTTCACGCACATGCACCGGCCCGCGAGTTCGCCGGTCAAGCAGAGGAGCATGATATCCCAACAGCTTTCGCGCAGCACGGCATCGGGGAAAATGCTTCGCTGGGCACGGCGCCATCGCAAAGCCCGGCCGGACATTGTCCGCAGGCGTATATCATCCTGTTGTCTGCCTTCGGTGTCCGTGGGACGAAGCGCCGACATCAGCGCGAGAAAGCTGCTATCAGCGATAGAACTTACATCAAGTTCCCGCGATGTGCCAAGAATAGCCATAGCATCCCGCCAAGATTTCGTTTCTGATCCGTACCAGTCTCTCATCATCCAATATGGATGGAATATTGATATTTCCCTTTGATAACAGGCCCTTTCATAAAAAGGGTCCATTACGCAAAGTTACCTATGAATCCATTTGATCCGAAACCGGATTGAAAGGAACGGCCTTTCTCCAGAGTTATTACTGCCATCATCAAGGTGGTGGAGGTTGCTATGCTTAGACAACGGGCGAAAACACTTTCTTCAATCTTGCTTCTCTCGACGGCCGCGCTGACGCTGGCCGCCTGCGACAGCAATGGCAGCACGCGGCTTGCGGGCATCGGCAATATACCGCCGACCCCAGTGGACGGCGGCGATGGATCGGGTGGCGACGGCAGCGGATCGGGCTCGGGTGGTGCGGGCTCGGGTGCGGGCAATGGCGGATCGGGCGGCGGCGGTTCCACCGGCGGCGGGACGGGATCAGGTGGCTCCGGCAGCGGCGGCACCGGAGGTACCGGGAGCGCCGGCGGAGGTGGCAGTTCGGGTGGCACGACCGGCTCGACCAGTGGCGCGCTTGCGACGCTGCCGGTTCCTGGCGTCGTCGGGCCGGGCGGCGTGGCTGATACCGGTCTTCTCGCCAATACCGGCAACCCTTCGAATCCGGGCGCGCTCGGCCCCGTACTGGTGGCTGCCGGCAACGCCGTCCTGGGTGTCAATGGCCAGACGCCAACGCTCGTCAGCGCGGTCGACCGCGCGATCCCGGGATCGGTGCCGATCGCCGGCACCGTCTCACAAGTCGTCGGATCGACCGGGCAGGTGCTGGTCGATACCGGCCAGGGCAGAACCTATCTGGTCGACGGGCTGACCGCGGCGGTCGGTCAGGCGGTTTCGCTGAACGTCCTCGACCGGAATGTCCTGCCCGGCAGCGGCACCCCATTGGTGGGCGCCAGCGTGCTATCCGCCACACAGGGCAGCGGCTCGCTCGCCACGGTCGGCGTCGATGCGGCTGGCAATCTTGTGAAGGCGGTAGCCACGCCGCTCGGCACCGACAGCTCGGCGCTGGTCGCTGCGGTCGTGCCGGGCGGTTCCGGCGGGCTCGGCGGCGCGGCAGGCCAGGTGGTGGGCGCGACCGCAGGCGGCAGCCAGCTGCTCGGCACGGCGGGCGGCACGCCGCTGGTCGGTGCCAGCGTGCTCTCCCCGACGCAGACGACGGGCAGCCTTGCGACGGTCGGTGTCGGCAGCGGCGGCAATGTGCTGAACGTCGCGGCGGGTCCTGTTGCCGGCGCCAGCGCAGCCGGAACGGCTTCCGCGTCCGGCGGGGTGCTGCCGTCCAATGGTCTTGCCACCGTCACGGTGGGCAACAGCACGTTGCTCAATGGCGGCAGCAATCCGGCCGTCGGCGCCAGCGTGCTTTCGCCCGGCCAGGCAACCGGGTCTGCGGTCACAGCCGGCGTGCTGTCGGCGGGCAACGTGCTCACCACGACCGCCGGCAACCTCACCGCGCCGCTCACGGGCGCCGCGGCGGGCGGCACGGCCTCTGGCGGCGCCAGCGCCAATCCTGGTGGCGTGACCGGTCTTGTCGGCGGGCTGCTGAACAAGGGCGGCTGACCCCGCGATCATGGCGAGCGCGCGCCGACCGAGGCGGCGTAAGGATGGTGGGGGCGTGTAGCCTCCACCATCCCTCCGGGCCCACACGCGTGGACCCCTCCTTCTCTTCCATCGACAGGGGATGTCCGACATGAGGCTATGGTCCGTGCTCGTCGCGGCCGGGCTGACGCTCGGTACGCCGGTTACGAGCGGTTCGGCGCAATCGCCGCTGATCCTCGATCGCAACCGTGCCGATCGTGTCCAGCCGGTGACGCCAACCGCCCCCGATGCCGCGCGCGAGGCGCCAGCACCGCCGGCTCCCGTGGTCGACAGCGGCACCGAACAGGGCGGTACGATCATCAGCGCGATCCAGTTCGTGGGTACCAAGGCCCCCGAACCGGCAGCGCGGGCGGCCGAGGTCTATATCGGCAAACCGGCGACCCGCGCCACGCTCCAGAATATCGCCGCCGCCATATCGGGCGGCTATGCCAAGTCCGATGTCGCGCTCTATTCGGTGCTCATCCCCAATCAGACGATGTCGGACGGCGTGCTGCGGGTGCTGCTGATCGAAGGCACGGTCGAGCAGGTGATCGTCACCGACCGGTCGACCGGCCGGGCGCGCCGTCTCGTCGCGGCGATCGCGCGGCAGTTGACGGCCG
This sequence comes from Rhizorhabdus sp., assembly GCA_004297635.1. Classification (GTDB taxonomy): domain Bacteria; phylum Pseudomonadota; class Alphaproteobacteria; order Sphingomonadales; family Sphingomonadaceae; genus Rhizorhabdus. Next base: position 4,210 of record SCUQ01000021.1, read on the forward strand.
AAAGCCCGCTGCGGAAATCCACGCTGCAGCGCTATGTTTCGTTGATCCAGGACGTGCCCGGCACCAGCACCGACATTGATATCGTGCAGGGGACGAAACAGGGTCTCGTCCGGATCACCCTGACAGTCCGCGACAAGAAGAACGAGTTCGCCACCGGCTTCGACAATCGCGCCGGCGCAACCTATCGCGGCGGGGCCTTTACCGCGCGGGCGACGCTGTTCCATCTGCTGCGGGGGGGCGATCAGACCGATGTCAATCTCGCCGCCTCGGTCGATTTCCGCAATTACCGCTATGCTTCGTTCAGTCATTCGACCGCGCTGGGCGCTGATGGCGGGCGGCTGGGGCTGTCGCTCGGCTACCTCAAGACCCGTCCGCGCCGAAGCCCGATCAGCGGTAGCGCCGAGATCGCAGGGCTCACCTACAGCTTTCCGCTGATACGCGACTATCGACGCAACCTGACCCTATCCGCGGGGATCGACGGATTGAACAGCGACAATGCCGCCTTCGGTCAGCTCATCGCGAGCGAGCGCACGCGCGCCGCGCGTGTGGCGCTCGGCTATGTCGAGGCGCGGCCAAAGCGCACGATTGCTGGCGGCCTGACCGTCAGTCGGGGCCTCGACATGCTGGGCGCGCGTGTCACGGCCCCCTTTGCCGAGACCCGCTTCACCAAGCTCAACGCGCGGGCCAGCATCGACCAGGCGATCGGCAAGACGCTGATCGCGCGTGTCCGGTTGAGCGGGCAGTATAGCCGCGACCGGCTGCCCGCCGCCGAGCGCTTCGCCGTGGGCGGCGAGGAGTATGGCCGCGCGTTCGAGATCGCCCTGCTCAGTGCCGATCGGGGTGCCGCCGCGCTGGCGGAACTGGCGGTCAAGCCGCTGGCGTCGTCCAAGGCGTTCGGCGCAACCGAGCTATATGGCTTCGTCGACGCCGCAAAGGTGCGCATATTGCCGCGCGGGGTCTTCCCGGCGGCGACCTTCGACCTCGCCTCGGCGGGCGGTGGCATGCGGCTCGCCTATACGACCAAGGCGGCCCTGTTTCTCGAGGCGGCCAAGCCGATCGATCGGCCCTTTCCGGGCTATGAGAAGGATTGGCGGTTTTCGGTCGGCTGGAAGCTGGCGCTGCGATCGTGAGGCGATCGCCGGCCAGCGGCCGGAGACCCGGTCAGACCTGCGCAAGCATGCCCTCGGCTACCGGTTCTTCCAATATCCCTTCGCGCTTGGCGACGATCAGCGGCACCAATATCTGGCCGGCCACATTCACTGCGGTTCGCCCCATGTCGAGGATCGGGTCGATCGCGAGCAGCAGGCCGGCGCCTTCGAGCGGCAGGCCCAGCGTCGACAGGGTGAGGGTGAGCATCACCGTCGCCCCGGTCAGCCCGGCCGTCGCGGCGGAACCGAGCACGGAAGTGAGGACGATCAGCCCATAGTCGGTCGCCCCCAGCGGAATCGCGTAGAATTGCGCGACGAAGATCGCGGAGATCGCCGGATAGATGGCCGCGCAGCCGTCCATCTTCGTCGTCGATGCCAGCGGTACGGCGAAGGACGCGTAGCTCAGCGGCACGCCGACCCGTTCGGCCGACCGCTCGGTAACGGGCAGGGTGCCGACCGAGGATCGCGACACGAAGCCCAGCTGGATCGCCGGCCAGGCGCCGGCGAAGAAGCGGCGCGGGCTGATCCCGTTGAGCAGCAGCAGCGCCGGATAGACGATGAACAGGACCAGGCCGAGCCCGATATAGATCGCCGCCGCAAACCAGCTCAGGCTGCTCAGCGCGTCCCAGCCATATTTGACGACCGCACTGCCGATCAGGCCCGCGCTGCCGATCGGGGTCAGGCGGATCACCCACCACAACAGGCGCTTCATGATCGCCAGCAGCGCGCGGACAAAGCCTATGAACGGCTCGGCGGCAGCCCCGGCGCGCAGCGCCGCCGCGCCGATCGCGATCGACAGGACGATGATCTGCAGGACGTTGAAGCCCAGCGAGGTGCTGATCGCGCCGTCCCCGCCCGTCTTGCTGCTCGCGTAGATGCCCAGCGCATTGGCGGGCACGAGCCCCTTGAGGAAATCGAGCCAGCTGCCGACCGTCTTTGGCGCGACGGCTGCTTCGCGCGCCACGCCGGCGGCGACCCCTGGCTGGATCAGCAGGCCCAGGCCGATGCCGATCGTCACCGCGATCAGCGCGGTGATCGCGAACCAGAGCAACGTCTGGCCGACGAGCCGCGCCGCGTTGTTGAGATCACGCAGATTGACGATCGAGCTTATGATCGCGGCGAAGATCAGCGGCGGCACCAGCGCCTTGAGCAGTTGCACGAACAGCGACCCGACCAGATCGAGCGCCTGTGTCAAGGCGTTGGGTTCGTCGCCCGAAGGGCCGATGGATCGCGCGAGCAGACCCAGCGCCAGCCCGATCACCATGCCGGCCAGCACCTGCAGGCCAAAGCTGCTGAAGAAACGGGGTTGAGGCTTGATGTCGGCGGCCATGGCGGAGTCTCGCGCTGTTAAGATGGGGAAGGTGGTGCCCATCCCGCTTCTCAACAAATGAGATAAACTTATCGCCGCGACAGCAAGGCTATGCCGACGGCTCCTGCCTCTGCCGCCTGCATCGCCGGCCAGGAGCGGTCGCTGCCCCCAATCAGGGCCGCAGCTGCCCCGATCCGCGCACCAGCCACTTATAGGTCGTCAGCCCCTCGAGCGCGACCGGGCCGCGCGCATGCAGGCGACCAGTCGAGATGCCGATCTCCGCGCCCAGGCCGAATTCGCCGCCATCGGCAAACTGGGTGGAGGCGTTGTGCATCACGATCGCGCTGTCGACCTGTGCCAGGAAGCGGTCGGCCTTCGCCTGGTCCTCGGTGATGATCGCGTCGGTATGGTGGGAGCTGTGGCGGGCGATATGCGCCATCGCCCCGTCGATCCCGTCGACGATCGCCAGCGATACGATGCTGTCGAGATACTCGCAGTCCCAATCCTGGTCCGATGCGGGCTTCACATCGGGATCAAGTGCCTGCGCCGCGCCGTCGCCGCGCACCTCGCAGCCGGCCGCGATCAGCGCGGCAATGATCGCATTGGGCGCCGCATAGGCTCGGTCGATCAGGATCGTCTCGGTCGCACCGCATACGCCGGTACGCCGCATCTTGGCGTTGACCGCCAGCGGCACGGCCTTCGCGGAGTCGGCGTCGGCGTCGATGTAGAGATGGACGATGCCGTCGAGATGCGCGAGCACGGGAACACGCGCCTCATCCTGGACGCGGGCGACCAGACTCTTGCCGCCACGCGGCACGATGATGTCGATCAGCCCCTGCGCCGTCAGCATCGCGCCCACCGCCGCGCGGTCGGTGATGGGGACGAGCTGAATCGCGTCTTCAGGCAGGCCCGCGGCGCGGACTCCCTCCAGCATCGCGGCATGAATGGCGCGATTGCTGCCCGAGGCCTCGGAGCCGCCGCGCAGGATGCAGGCATTGCCCGACATCAGCGACAGCGCCCCGGCATCGGCGGTCACATTGGGCCGGCTTTCATAGATGATGCCGATCACGCCGAGCGGCACGCGTACCCGCTGCAGCACCAGGCCATTTGGGCGGTGGCGCTCGTCGATCGTCTCGCCGACCGGATCGGGCAGGGCGGCGACCGCTTCCAGTCCGGCCGCCATGGCTTCGAGCCGTGCCGGATTGAGCGCGAGCCGGTCGATCATCGCCGCCGACAGGCCATTGGCCTGGGCACGCGACACATCCTCGGCATTGGCGGCAAGGATCGCTTTGTCCTGGGCGCGGATCGCCCTCGCGGCCTCGATCAGCGCGTGCGCCTTGTCCGCGGTCGGGGTCGCCGCCAGCCGCGTGGCGGCGGCACGGGCGCGCTGGCCCATCTCCGTGATCAGGGCGACGGCATCGGTCGGGCGGATGGCAACGGCTTCGGTCATGGCGGCGCCCACTAGCATTTCGGGCGCTTCTTCTAAAGCCCACTCGCGCTTGAAGGTCGGCAATGCTAGCTTTCAGCCATGTCAGGGGAATTCGAAGCGATGGCCGATGTCGCCACTGGCGGCCTGGCCGCTGGGGCGATCGATGGGGCAGGCAAGGCGGGGCGGGGCGAACATGGCAGCCACTGCCTGAACTGTCATGCCGAACTGATCGGCCCCCATTGTCATCAATGCGGCCAGTCGGCCCATCTGCATCGTACCGCCTCGGCGCTGTTCCATGACATCGCCCATGGGGTGTTCCATTTCGAGGGGCGCACCTGGCACACCATCCCGCTGCTCTTCTGGCGGCCGGGCGAATTGACCCGCCGCTATGTGCAGGGCGAAAGGGTCAATTTCGTTTCGCCAATGGCTCTGTTTCTCTTCTCCGTCTTCCTGATGGTGGCGGTATTCGGGATGCTCGGCGGGCCGTTCGGACCGCTGAATTCTGGCGATGCCGTGCAGATCGCCAAGGCCCGGACCGATGCCGCGAATCAGCTTACCGCGCTCGAAGCCGAAATGAAGGCGCTGCAGGCGAAGAAGGCCGATCTCAAGGCGAAGGGGCAGAAGGATCCGGCACTCAACGAGAGGCTCGGCGATCTTGTGTCCCGCGAGGCCGAGCTGCGGCTTGTGACGAAGGGCCTGCTCAAGCCTAATATCAGGAGCGAGCCGATCGACGTCGATAAGGCGGGGCTCAGGACCGGCGTGCCCGGCGTCGATCACGTCATCCAGCATGCCGCCGACAATCCGGAGCTGGCGGCGTACAAGCTCCAGTCGAGCGCCTATAAATTCTCTTGGGCGCTGATCCCGATCTCGCTGCCGTTCATCTGGATGTTGTTCGCCTTCCGTCGCGATGTCGGCCTGTACGACCATGCCATCTTCGCCACCTATTCGCTGTCGGCGATGACGCTGATGGTGGTGGGGCTCAGCATCGGTTCGGCGATCGGCCTGTGGGGCTGGGTGGTCGGGTCCGTCCTCGTCTTCTTCCCACCCTGGCATATGTATCGTCAGTTGAAAGGTGCCTACCGCCTGAGCCGCTTCGCCGCGCTATGGCGTACGTTCGCGCTCATCGTCTCGGCCTACACGGCGGCGCTGATCTTCTTCATCTTTCTGGTGACGATGGGGGCCTGACCTCTATTTGGGGAAGCGGCAAGCAGGCAGCTTGAGCGTGACCAGGTCCCGGCACGGGCGGACCTGCACAGAGGCATCGAGTCCGATGAACACGGCGTAGGCCGCCCCCCGGTCACATTGTACGGTCCACATCTCGAGATTCTTGTATGGCGCCTGATAGGCGACCGGGCCGATCCGCTTGCAATATTGACCGCTATCGAGGACCGCGCGCCGCATCGTCGCACGCTGCTGGATCGGCGACAGCTTTTTGAGCTGATTGCTGAAATCATTGTTGAGCGCGGCGGCCGGTGCGGCGGCGAGCGCGGCGGCGGTGAGGGCGATGATGGTCTTCATGCGGCTGCCATAAACGAAGCGGGCCGCGACGCACAGATAGTGCCGCGGCCCGATCGATCTAAGGTCGGGCGACTATATCGAGTCGCTGATCTTCTTGCCCGCGAACAGCGCGAGCAGCGCAAAGATGATGAACAGCGCGATGGCGATGAAGAACAGGATCTTGGCGATGCCGACAAAGGCGCCGCCGATGCCGCCGAAGCCCAGCGCGCTGTTCATCATCTTTGCGCTGCTCGCGCTGTTCGCGGGCAAGAAGATCAGCGACTCGATATAGTCGCC
>SCUQ01000214.1 GCA_004297635.1 Rhizorhabdus sp.
CCTCCCCCTCCGCGGGCGCGCCCGCTTCGCCGCCCGCTCGGCCATAAGCCATTGCGCAAAGAAAACTTCGCGCCCCCCCAAACATCCTTGATTTGCGCATGGCGGGATGAAGCGCCATCTGCGCCTCATGGCATCCTTGCTCGATCCTGAGGCGCGCGGGCGCGTCATCCTCGTCGGCGCCGGCCCCGGCGATCCCGGCCTGCTGACCCTGCGCGCCGTCGATGCGCTGCGGCAGGCGGACATCGTCGTCCATGACGGGCTGATCGACATGCGCGTGCTGGACTATGCCCCGCCATCGGCGCAGCGCATCTCGGTCGCCAAGAAGCGCGATCGCCACACCCTGCCGCAGGACGCGATCAACGCGCTGATCATCGCCCATGTGAAGGCCGGATCGGTGGTCGTGCGCCTCAAGGGCGGCGATCCCTTCGTCTTCGGGCGCGGCGGTGAGGAGGTTGAGGCGGTGCGCGCGGCGGGCCTGCCGGTGGAGGTGATCCCCGGCGTCTCCTCCGCGCTCGGCTGCGCGGCGGAGGCGATGCTGCCGCTCACCCATCGCGACTGGTCGAGCGCGGTCAGCTTCGTCGCCGGCACCTGCAAGGGACTGAGCGAGCAGAACTGGGCCGGGCTCGCCGGCCAGGGCCGCACCCTCGTCATCTATATGGGCGTCACCACCGCCACCGCCATCGCCGACAAGCTGATCGCCGACGGCGTCTCGCCCGGCATGCCGGTCGCAGTGCTGGAACGCGGCACCCTCGAAGGATCGCGCGCGATGCGCACCCTGCTTGCCGATCTCGGCGACATGGTGGCGCGCGAAAAGGTGCTGAGCCCCGCGATCATCGTGGTGGGGGAGGTCGTTCTGCTCTCCGACGCCGAAAACCGCCTCGCCGCCATCGCCGCGCAGGCCGAACGCCAGGTGCAGATGACGGAAGACGAAGCGTGAAGATATTGACGGGCAATGATCTGGTTACGGGCGACGTGACATGGTGGACCGGCGACGGCTGGTCGCGCCACATCGAACATGCGGTGGATGTCGACAGCCAGGGCGAGGCGATCGCCGCGGCGGAAGAAGCCGCGCGCCGCGTCAACGGCCCTTATGTCATCCAGGCGACGATGACCGAGGCCGGCCCCCGCCCCGCGCACATCAAGGACCGCATCCGCGCGGTCGGGCCGACCGTGCGCCCCGATCTCGGCCTCAAACCTGCCGATCCCACCATCGGCGACTGGGTGATCTGACATGTACCGTTATGACGACTATGATCAGGCGATCGTCGACGCCCGCGTCGAGGAATTCCGCGACCAGACCCGCCGCCGCCTCGCGGGCGAGCTGAGCGAGGACCAGTTCAAGCCGCTGCGGCTGATGAACGGCCTCTATCTGCAGCTCCACGCCTATATGCTGCGCGTCGCCATCCCCTATGGCACCCTGTCGGCGCCGCAGATGCGGATGCTGGCGCATATCGCGCGCACCTATGACAAGGATTACGGGCACTTCACGACCCGGCAGAACCTCCAGTACAACTGGATCAAGCTCGCCGACGCGCCCGATATCCTGGCCCAGCTCGCCACCGTCCAGATGCATGCCATCCAGACGAGCGGCAACTGCATCCGCAACATCTCGTCCGATCAATATGCCGGCGCCGCCGCCGCCGAGGTGGAGGACCCCCGCCCCTGGGCGGAGCTGCTGCGCCAGTGGAGCACCTTCCACCCGGAATTCCTGTTCCTGCCGCGCAAGTTCAAGATCGCCGTGGTCGCGTGCGAGGAGGATCGCACCGCCGTCCAGCTCCACGACATCGGGCTGCAGCTACACCGCAACGACAGCGGCGAGGTCGGCTTCCGCGTCTTCGTCGGCGGCGGCATGGGCCGTACGCCGATGATCGCCCCGGTGATCCGCGAGTTCCTGCCCAAGGCGCAGCTGATCAGCTATCTGGAGGCGTGCCTGCGCGTCTACAACCGCTTCGGCCGCCGCGACAATCTGTACAAGGCGCGGATCAAGATCCTGGTCCATGAGCTGGGCGCCGACGAATATCGCCGCCAGGTGGAGGAGGAATTCCTCCACACCCAGACGCTCGGCCTCGATGCGCCGCAGGCGGAGTTCGAGCGGATCGCCGCCGGCTTCGCTCCGCCCGCCTTCGAAACCGGCCTGTCCGACGATGTCGATCGCAGCGATCCCGATTTCGCCGTCTGGCTGGACAAGCAGGTCGCCGCGCACAAGGCGCCCGGCTATGCGATCGTCAATATCAGCCTGAAGCCGACCGACGGTATTCCGGGCGACGCCTCCTCCGCGCAGATCGACCTGATGGCCGACCTTGCGGAAGCGTACAGCTTCGGCGAACTGCGCATCACCCATGCCCAGAATGTCGTGCTGCCGCATGTCAGAAAGGCCGATCTCCAGGCGATCTGGCAGAAGCTCGACGCGGCCGGCCTCGCCACACCCAATCTCGATCTGATCGGCGACATCATCGCCTGCCCCGGCCTCGATTATTGCAGCCTCGCCAATGCCCGCTCGATCCCGCTCGCGCAGAAGATCGCCGGGCGGTTCGGCGATCTGGAGCGGCAGCGCGACCTGGGCGAGCTGAAGATCAAGATTTCAGGCTGCATCAACGCCTGCGGCCATCACCATGCCGGCCATATCGGCATCCTGGGCGTCGACCGGAAGGGCGAGGAGAATTACCAGCTCTCCTTCGGCGGATCGGGCGCGGAGGATGCGAGCCTCGCGAAGATCATCGGCCCCGGCTTCTCGGAAGACGGCGTGGTCGAAGCGATCGAGAAGGCGGTGGGCGTCTACACATCGCTCCGCGCCGACGGCGAACGCTTCCTCGATACCTATCGCCGCGTTGGCGAAGCGCCGTTCAAGGAGGCGATCTATGGGTGATCTTATCCGCTTCCGCGACGATGAGACGCATGAGGAGCCGGCCGTCACGCTCGACAGCTTCCTCGAACAGTCGAACGCCACCGCCATCCGGCTGGAGCCGACCGACGATCCGCGCGCGCTGATCCCCTTTCTCGATCGGCTGTCGCTGATCGAGGTGGCCTTCCCGAAGTTTCGCGACGGTCGCGGCTTCTCGATCGCCAGCATCCTGCGCGAGGCGGGCTATACGGGCGAGCTGCGCGCGGCGGGCGACATATTGGTCGACCAGATTGTCCCGCTGCGCCGCTGCGGCTTCGACGCGATCCTGAGCGAGGCGGAGATCGACCGCGAGGTGGCGGCGAAGCTCGCCGCGCTGTACGGCAATGTCTATCAGAAGACGGTCGATGGGCGCGCGCCGGTCTGGGCGCGCCGGAGTGACCCGACCCATGGCTGAACCCGCCCGCCGCATCGATCGGATCGACACCGCGCCGCGCTTCACCGCGGCCGATGTCGCGCGGCTCAACGCCCGCTTCAAAGGCGTGCCGACGCTCGACGTGATCCGCGCCGTGCTGGCGGAAAAGCTGCTCGGCCGGCTCGCGGTGGTGTCCTCCTTCGGCGCCGAATCCGCGGTGCTGCTCGATCTGGTGGCCAGCGTCGATCCGGCGACCCCGGTCGTCTTCCTCGACACCGGCAAGATGTTCCCCGAGACGCTCGCCTATCGCGACCTGCTGGTCGAGCGGCTGGGGCTGACCGGCATCCGCACCATCGCGCCCGAGGCCGCGACGATCGAGGCCAAGGATTCGACCGGGCTGCGCTGGTCCTATGATCCCGATGGCTGCTGCGAGATCCGCAAGGTGCTGCCGCTGGCCGCCGCGATGAAGGATTTCGACGCGTCGATCACCGGCCGCAAGGGCTTCCAGGCCGCGACCCGCGCCAATATCGAGCGGTTCGAGCTGGACGGCGACCGCATCAAGTTCAATCCGCTCGCCGACTGGACGAAGCCCGATCTCGACGCCTGGTTCGAATCGCGCGGCCTGCCGCGGCATCCGCTGGAGGCGCAGGGCTATCTGTCGATCGGCTGCGCGCCCTGCACCAGCGTCGTCAAGCCGGGCGAGGACCCACGTGCGGGTCGCTGGCGCGGCTGGGACAAGGTCGAATGCGGCATCCACGGCGAACCGCTGCCCCGCCCGGGCGAAGAACCCGTCTTCTGACAGCCGCCGGGCCTACCGCCCCCGCTCACCCGACGGCCGGGCTATCTCACCCGGAGGAGCCGCTGAGCCCGCCGAAGTGGCGTCTCGAAGGGCGCGGAGGGCTCGAGGCTCAGCCGACGAACATTAGCCCAAATTTATAGATCATGTAGAAAGGCAGGCACAGCAGTCCCGTCACCAGGACGCGATCCATCACCAGGTCGATCCGTTCCATCCATCACTCCCCACCGTCCGCTTTTGCGGATTGTTACGCGGAGATGAACATATCGGACGACGCTTGTCACGCCTCGATTTTCGCCCGTGCCATCCCGTTTCGGGAGACGCTACGGCAGCCTTGGGACGGGGCTATTCGTAATCGGGCGAGGTGTAATATTCGTCGGCCAGATCCGAGAATTTCGTGAAGCGGCTCTCGAACTTCAGCGGAATCGATCCGGTCGAGCCGTGGCGCTGCTTGGCGATGATAAGTTCGGCGCGGTTGTGGGCGCGCTCCATCTTGATCTTCCACTCCTCGAACGCGGACACCTCGACCGCGCTGTCCCCCGCCTCGACCGAGGCCGGCTTCGGGCTCAGCAGATT
>SCUQ01000215.1 GCA_004297635.1 Rhizorhabdus sp.
GCTCTTCCGATCTCCGCCCTCTGCCCGCCCCTAACATGGACATTATTCCATGCCCAGAACAATGGCGTTGCCCCGTGGACGCAAAACCATAAGGTCTGTGCCATGAAATCCGTCTTCCAATCCCCGGTGGGCGTGACAGCGCAAAGGACGCGCCGCGATCCTCGGGCGCAGGTAAAGATACTGCTTCTCGAGGCGATGGTGGCGGCGCCGAATGGAGGCGAGGGCTGGGCAGGACTGTCCCACGATCAATGGGGCGATGTCGCCCTGTTGACGAGGCAACACCGGCTGGAAGCGTGGGCCGGACGGTGGCTTGCGGATAAGACCGGCGTCGAAGTCCCGCATGCCATTGCGCAACGCTGGACCCGTGCATATCGCCAGTCCGCCATGCGCGTGCTTGCCATGCGGGCCATGCTCCACCGCCTGTCCCTGATCCTGGGCAGCGAGAAGATCGAGCATGCGGCCCTGAAGGGGGCGTATCTGACCTGGCACTGCTGGCCCGAGCCGGCCCTGAGGCCCAGTCGCGACATCGATATTCTGGTCGCCAGAACAGACGCTCGCCGGGCCTTCGATGTGTGCAAGAGAGCCGGGTTGAGCGAAGTCGCCGAATATCATGTGCCGTTTGAAAGCGCCCTGGCCAAGGGCAAGCATCTGCCGTTGCTCCGCGATGACGCGAGCGGCATCTATGTTGAAATCCACATCAGGCTGGCGACTCCGGGGGAAATCATCACCGAAGACCGCATCGCCGATTTCACCTCGGCTGCGCTGAGCCGCGCCCAGGCGCATCCCCTGGGCGACACGGCGATGCGCTATCTCGATCCTACCGATACGTTGCTCCATCTGATCATCCACGGCGCCTACGATCATCTTTTCGACAATGGCCCCCTGCAGTTTGGCGACCTGCGCTTTCTTCTGAATTCGCATAATGTGGACTGGCACCGCTTCTGGCGGGACGCCGACCTGCTCGGATGCCGCCGTGCATGCGATCTGGTCTTCGCCATTCTGAGGCGTTTGAGCCCGGCCCTGGTTGCGGGCCACCCTCTCGCCGGCGGCGGCACGGTCCCGGACCATGTGGTAGACGCCGCGCTCATCAACAGTTTGCCCGATCTCGATCGCCGGTCCGAGGTTCGGCTGCGCAGCACATGGCGCGAATTGGACTGGGCGGGACGGGTCCACCTTTCAGCGGTGCGGTCGCGCGACGCAATGCGACGTTTCCAACGGATGGTGCAGAGGTCCGGGCGATCGGCGTTATGGCTGTTCGGACAATGGGGCGTACGGCGCGTGCTTGCCGTCGCGTCGTGGCGATCCACGCCAGAGTTCGCCGCGGAATCGGACAACTACGACCTGCTGCGTCGATGGCTGAGCGATCCGCGGCCCTGACGCTGCGTGTCGAGACCTCTCGGCCCGTCAGCTAGGGCGCGGCGATGCCGTCTTGTCGGGGTCGCCGAGCGCGAACCGCCGGGACAGGCCGTGATAGAGCCGTTCCTTGCAGACCAGCTGGCCGGCGAAATCGGCAACCAGTGCCGAGGCGAGCAACGGCATCATCAGGCCCCGGCTGGCGGTGGTCTCGGAGATGATGATCACCGCGGTCAATGGCGCGCGCACGACGCCGGTGAAATAGGCGACCATGCCGAGCAGGACGACGGCCCCCGAGGGATAGGTGGGGAAAATGCTGCGCAGCATGTCCCCGATTCCGGCGCCGACCGATAGCGAAGGCGCGAAGATTCCGCCCGGTACACCCGAAACCGCCGTGGCGAGCGTGGTCGCGAATTTCGCGGCACCGAACCAGATCGGGACATCGGACCCGGCGATCACGGCATTGGCGGTCCGATATCCCGTCCCCCAGGTGATGCCGCTTGCGACCCCGATGACGGCTATGACGATGCCGCAACTGCCGGCGAACAGGACCGGCCGGGCCCGGAACCATCGAAGCGGCGCGAAGCCGGTCGTCGCCATGCCGAGCATGAGCCGCGAGAAAAGCCCGCCGGCGATGCCGCCGAGCAGGCCCGCGACGGGCGCCGCGATGACCGCCTGTCCGACCTGCAAGGTCTGCCGCATGACGCCGAAATAGACATAGTCGCCGGCGAGGCCGAGGCTGACCATGCCCGCGATGAGCACCGCAGCCATGACCAGCAGGGTCATGCGCTGCTCATAGGCTGCGGCCAGCTCCTCGATCGCGAAGGCGACCCCGGCGAGCGGCGTATTGAAAGCCGCCGCGACCCCGGCGGCGCCGCCGGCGATATAGACCGAGGCGCGCAGCGGGATCGCCAGCAGCCGGTGCGCATAGCCCATGATCGACGCCGCGATCTGGACCGTCGGCCCCTCGCGGCCGACCGACGCCCCGATCAGGAGCGCGCCGATCGTCAGGCCGAATTTCGCGATCACGGTGCGGCCGGCGACAAGCGCCTTCATGCCGCGATCCGGGTCGCGCGACGCGGCGATCACCTGCGGTATGCCGGATCCGCTCGCGGTGGGAGCAACGGCTCTGGTCAGCCAGACCAGCCCGGCACAGCCCAGCGGCGTGAGGATCAGCGGTGCCCACCACCAACGGTGCGCAAGCGCCAGGAAGGTGGTTCCCGCCCAGTCGGACAGCCGGGCAAAGAGCAGCGCGACCAGCCCGATCAGGATCGCGCCGCCGAGGATCGCGATCCGGCGGCGCCAGACGATTGCCTCGGGGCCGTGGCGGCGCAACACCGCGCGTATGCGGCGGGGGGTGAGACGGCGCCGGCGCATCAGCCAGCATCCGTCGCGGCATCGATCGGGACAAGGAGGCCGGGCAGATGACGGGCGACCGGGATCGCGTGCGCGCGTGCCGCGGCGGTGATGAGCATGGCGATCGTCTCCGGTCGGCGGCCACCGGTCCGGTGCGCTTGCCTGTGCCACAAGCCTCGCGGCGCCGCCTTTACAGCGCACTGGCCCGATTGAATATCGCCTCTCCCATGGCGTCGAGGGGTGGACCCTGCGAATCCAGCTTATTATTGCATCGTATTACGATATAGTTAGGGCCGTGCTCGGTGTTCGTCAACGGCCTGCAGCGCCGCGCGCGACCGTCCGCGCGCGTCCACGCCCCGTCGGCGAAAAGGCAGCGGCCGACGGGCCAGCCTGGTACGCTCAGCTTCGATGCAACCGTCTCGGGGCGGGACGACCGTGGCCCACCCGCTCAGTCTTCCAGACGCGCGAGCAACTCGGTCAGGGTGCCACGAATCCGCAACACCTCGCCGCGATGGGTGGCCGACATGCTGGCGAGCATCTGCCCGGCGGCCTCGGTCAGCGCCAGGCAGACCCGGCGGCGATCCCCGGCGCTCGCGCGCCGTTCGAGCCATCCGAGCGCCACCATCCGGTCGGCAAGCTCGCTGGCGGTGTGCGGCTGAATGAACAATTGCTCGGCGAGGTCGCCGATCGTCAGCATGCGATCGGGCGCCGCGCGGATGGCGAGCAGGCTTTGATGCTGCTGGGGGGTCATGCCCAGCGCCTTGGCGGCCTGTTCGCTAAACGCGAGGAACTTGCGCAGCTCGAAACGAAAGGCCGCCAATGTCTCGTAATCCCTTTGCGAGACGGCGGGTTTCGCATGGCCGGTGTTCGACATTCGATGCTCCGAAGGAATCGGTCGCTTGAACGTTCTTCATGACCCGGCGTCAAGCATGCGTGTCGTACTGTGCTCCGCTCCGTATGTTTTTCGGACCTTTTCGATCGCGCGATCTGCGGCGAACGGGCGCGTGCGGTGCCGCGCTGCAGACAGCGCCTGACATAGCCGAGGCCGCCTGACACCGATGTGCGTCAGGCGGCCTCCGTCCCGTTTCATATCGGAGCGTGTCGCCACAATCCGGTCGTCGCCGACCGTGGCGATATGGCCAGCGCTCCGTGCCTATTTGCAGCGCGCGTCGCTGCGGGCAGAGCCATCGACCGCAGCGACG
>SCUQ01000216.1 GCA_004297635.1 Rhizorhabdus sp.
GCTCTTCCGATCTCCGCTAATCGGCCCGGTCGCGGCGGCAAGGCTGATGACGGTGCTGATCATGCTGCTGACCGGGGCGGCGATGCTGTGGCTGTCGCGTGAGGTGCATGGCCGGATCGCACCGGCGGCTCTCTTCGCGCTGCCCTTCGCCTATGGCTGGCCCTTCCAGATGGGTTTCGTCAATTTCGCGCTGGCGCAGGCCCTGGCGCTCGCCGCGCTCGCGCTATGGCTGCGGCTGGCGCGAACCGGGCGCACCGGGCTGCGCGCCATGCTGTTCGCGCCGATCGGCCTGATCCTGTGGACCGCGCACAGCGCCGGCTGGGGCATGTTCGGGCTGATGGCGCTGGGGTCGGAACTGGCTCGGCTGCGGATGAACGGGCAGAGCTGGGGTCGGGCGATCGGCGGCGCGTTGCTGGCCTGTCTGCCGCTGGCGCTGCCCGTCCTGCTGATGCTGTTCAACCGGGGGGCCGGCGGGCGGGCCAGCGAGACCGGCGACTGGTTCAACTTGGGCGCCAAATTCCTCTGGCTGCTGTCCACCCTGCGCGACCGCTGGCAATGGTTCGATATCGCCGCGCTGCTGGCGCCGCTGATGCTGATATATATCGCGGCGCGCGACCGGCGGGTCGGCTTCTCCGTCCGGCTCGGCTGGGCCGCGCTCGCCTGCATCGCGGGCTTCCTCGTCCTCCCCCGGCTGCTGCTGGGCGGTTCCTATGTCGACATGCGGATGATGCCCGCGATCTGGATCTTGGCGCTGCTGTCGATCCGTCCGCCCGCCGCCGCGCGGCTGGCCGGCCTTGTCGCGCTCGCCGGCCTCGCCTTCTTCGTCACGCGCACCGCCGCGACGACGATCAGCTTCATGCTGCGGGCCGGGGAGCAGCGCGCCGAACTGGCGGCCCTGCCCGCCATTCCGCGCGGTACGGCGCTGCTGTCGCTGGTAGCCCGGCCCTGCCTCACCCCCTGGTCCGATATCCGGCCCGAACATCTGGCCGGCCATGCGATCCTGGTCCGCGACGCTTTCGCCAATGAGCAATGGGCGATCCCGGGCCAGCACTATATCGGCGTGCGCTACAGCCGGGCGGCACCGTTCGAGACCGATCCGAGCCAGCTCGTTTATCCCGATGGCTGCCGGGAACAGGGGCACAGCCTGTCGCATGCGCTGGCCACCTTTCCGCGTGCGGCCTTCAGCCATGTCTGGATCATCGGACATCGGCTGGCGGCGCCAAGGCATTTCGGTCTCGTAACCGTCTGGAGCAATGGCAGATCGGGACTGTATGAAGTGGTTGGCGCGCGGGGCAACCACCGTGTAGAGCCCGGACGCTAGGGAAGTCCGTACAAGGCGAGTGGGCGGAGAGAGATGAGCAGCACCGGCCTGGAGGCCGTCTTCCTGTCGAACCGGGACCGGCTGCTCGGCTTCCTGCGCGCGCATGGCGCGGGCGAAGCGGCCGAGGATCTGCTGCAGGAGCTGTGGATCAAGCTGTCCGCCGCGCCGAGCGGACCGGTCGCGCAGCCGCTCTCCTATCTGTATCGCGCGGCGAACAACCTGATGCTCGATCGCTATCGATCGCAGCAGCAGGCAATCCGGCGCGACCGGGACTGGACCGAGGCCGCCACCACCATTCCCGGCACCTCCGACGAACCGTCGAGCGAACGCCGGCTGATCGCGCGCGAGCAGCTCGGCATCGCGCAGGCCGCGCTCGACCAGCTGGGCGAGCGGCCTGCCGCCATCTTCCGCCGTCACCGCCTCGACGGGGTCGGCCAGCGCGACATCGCGGCCGAATTCGGGGTGAGCATCAGCACGGTCGAAGCCGATCTGCGCCGCGCCTATCGGGCGATGATCGACCTGAAGGAGCGATTGGATGAGGTATAGCCCAATCGACTCCGTCTGCCTGTTGGGGAGCCAATGGCATGGCTGAGGACTGGCACGATATGGAAGACGCGGCACTCGACTGGGTGATCCGCCTGCGCGATCCCGCCTTCGACGGCTGGGAATCGTTCGAGGCATGGCTCGCCGCCGATGCGGCGCATGCCGAAGCCTATCAGCGCCTGGCGGTGGCCGACGCGGATATGGGCGATCTGCTAGTGCGCGCGCCGGCGCCCAGGCCATTGATCGAGGCTTCGCCATTGCGGCGTCCCATCACCCGCAGAACCTGGTTCGGCGGAGCGATCGCGGCCTCGGTGGCCGGCCTGATCGGCTTCGGCATGATCGAGCGTCAGCCAGCCTTCTACCCGATCGAGACCGCGCCCGGCGTCCGCCGCACCGTCACCCTGGAAGACGGCAGCCGCATCGCGCTCAACGGCGGCACCCGTATCATCCTCGATCGAAAGGACCCGCGCCACGCGACGCTGGAACGCGGCGAGGCGCTGTTCGACGTGGTCCATGACGAGGCGGCACCGTTCAGGGTAGCCGTCGCCGATGCGACCCTGATCGACGTCGGCACCCGCTTCAACGTACTGCGCGAAGGCAGGACCACCGCCGTGCAGGTCGCCGAGGGCGCGGTCGTCTACAATCCCGACAATGAGGCTGTCCGTCTCGATGCGGGACGAGGGCTCCGCGCGGTTGACGGCGAGGCCGATCTTCAGCTCATAGCGGTCACGCCCGCATCGGTGGCCAGCTGGCGCGAGGGCCGGCTGATTTACGACGGCCAGACCATGACGGAGGTGGCCGCCGATCTTGCCCGCTGGACCGGCCAGCCGGTGCGCGCCGCGCCGCAGGTGGCGGAGCGGCGCTTCCGTGGTGTATTGAGCTTGGGCGACGGCGACGATATCGTCCGTCTCGCACCGTTGCTCGATGTCGACGTTCGGCGCTACGGCGAAACATGGATATTGGCTCCCCGCACGCAGTGAACCGTCCGCTCACCTTCGCTGCCATTGCCCTGATCAGCCTGGCTGCTCCATCTCGGGCGGCAGAAGTGAGCGCGCTCGATCTCCCTGCCGGACGACTGGGCGATGCGGTGGCGGCGCTCGCCGAGCAGACCGGTGCCAGCGTGAGCGTGACCGACGGATCGATCTGGGCGATGCGGGTGGCCTCGCTCAAGGGGCGGATGGATGCCAGCCAGGCCCTCCGCCGCCTG
>SCUQ01000217.1 GCA_004297635.1 Rhizorhabdus sp.
CGCTCTTCCGATCTGTGCCGATCCGGCCAAGGGCGCGGACGTCTTCAAGAAGTGCGCCGCCTGCCATAATGCGGACAAGGGCGGCGCCAACGCGCTCGGCCCGAATCTGTGGGGTGTGCTGGGCGAGGGCGTCGGCCAGGGCGCCCATGGCTTCGCGTTCTCGGACGCGCTCAAGTCCAAGGGTGGCGCCTGGGACTGGCAGAACCTCAGCGATTGGTTGAAGAGCCCGAAGGCTTTCGCACCCGGCACGAAGATGACCTTCGCGGGCCTCTCGAAGCCTGAAGATCGGGCCAATGTCATCGCCTATCTGAACCAGCAGAGCGATGCGCCGAGACCGATGCCCGCCGCGCCCGCGGCGGCCGCTCCGGCGGTAGAGGACGCTGCGGCCGACAATGCCGCGGCTCCGGCCGAAGGAAACGAGGCAGCCCCCGCCAAATAAGGCGCCACGCCAGCTATATTCAGCCCCGGAGCGCTCTGCTCCGGGGCTTTTTCATGTCGTCGGTCAGGCCAGGCTCTTTTCCAGCGTCACCTCGGCATTGAGCAGCTTCGATATCGGACAGTTCGCCTTGGCGTCATCGGCGATGCGGGCGAAATCTTGCTGGCTGATTCCCGGTACGGTCCCCTTCAGGGTCAGCGCCGATTTCGTCACCTTGAAGCCATCGCCATCCTTATCGAGCGACACCTTCGCCTCGGTCTCCAGTTCGCCAGCCTCATGGCCGGCTTTCGCCAGGGCGAAGCTCAGCGCCATGGTGAAGCAGGATGCATGGGCGGCCGCGATCAGTTCCTCGGGATTGGTGCCCTTGCCATCCTCAAAGCGGGTGTTGAAGCCATAGGGCTGCGCATCGAGCACGCCCGACTGGGTCGAGACACTGCCCTTCTCTTCCTTGCCGAGGCCCACATAGCGGGCCGAAGCGCTGCGAACGATCATATTCATCTCCTCTCAGGTACGGGTGATCAGGGCGACAACGCACGACGCAACCAGACTGTACCCGCTGGCGTATTCAAGGGTATCCGATATGGACGGAGGGATGATGACGAAGTTGACCCTGGCAGGCTTTACGCTGCTGATCTGCGGCGCGCTGGTGGCCGCCGCCTGCGCGCCGGTACGCGCGTTCGACACGGTGATGCCCAAGGACAGCGAAAGCAGCAAGGTTGCCTCCGACATTCCCTATGGCCAAGGGCCGCGCCGCAAGCTGGATATCTATGCGCCGACCGGGGCCGCGCAGCGGCCGCTTCCCATTATCGTGTTCATCTATGGCGGCTCCTGGGCGAACGGCACCCGGGAGGGCTATCACTTCGCCGCGCGGGCGCTTTCGGCGGCGGGGTTCATCACCGTCGTGCCCGACTACCGGCTGGTTCCCGAAGTGCATTTCCCCGGCTTCGTCCAGGATTGCGCCGAGGCGGTCCGCTGGGTCCGCGCCCATGCCGCCGCCTATGGCGGCGATCCCGACCGGATCGTCCTCGTCGGTCATTCGGCTGGCGCCTATAATGCCGCGATGCTGGCGCTCGACCCCCAGTTCCTGGGCGCGGACCGCGCGGCGATCAGGGGCTTCGCCGGAATGGCCGGCCCCTATGACTTCCTCCCCTTCAACGGCAAGGTGGTAAAAACCACCTTTGGCCGGTGGCCC
>SCUQ01000218.1 GCA_004297635.1 Rhizorhabdus sp.
TCCGTCAGCGCGGGCTGGCCCGGCTCGCCGCGCCCGCCCTGCTTACCGGATCGGGCATGGCCTTTCCGTGGCGCGCCTTCGCCGCGGCCCCGCTGGACAGCGGCGATCTGGTGGAGGACCTCGCGATCGGCATAGCCCTCGCGCGGGTGGGCCTTGCCCCGGCCTTCCTTGGCGACGTGATGACCCTGTCCGATCCCGCGCGGCGCTCCGCCACACTGACCCAGCGGGCGCGATGGGAGCAGGGGTTTCTGCGCACCGCGCGACGCGCGGTACCGTCCTTGATCGGTGCACGCCGCTGGCCGCTATTCTGGCTCGGCCTTCACCTGACCGTGCCGCCGCTCGCCCTGCTCATGCTGGTCGACCTGGGTGCGCTGCTGCTGCTCGGCGCCACGTCCGTACCCTTTGCGATTCTCGCCGCCCTGCTCGGACTGCTCGGGCTGCTGCTGCTGCTGAGCTGGGCGAGGTTCGGCCGCCGGCAGCTCCCGGCCAGCCAATTGCTGCTGATCCCATTGTACATGATCTGGAAATTGCCGCTTTATGCCGCCGCTTTGCTGCGCCCCGAAAAGCGCTGGGTGCGGACCGACCGCGACTAGGGCTGGCCGATAATAGCCAGGCCGGCCGTGATGACATGGGGCGCCCAGAGCAGGCTGATCCCCGTCCCAACCACCGCTCCGCCAAATAGCATGGCATAATAGAGCATGTGGATCTGTGCCCGGAACAGGCCCGCGCCGCGCAACAGTGCGATCGTATAGAGCAAGGCACCCAGTTCGGCGAGGGTGAGCGCCAGTGGAAGGGCCAGCGGACCGATCGGCCGGAACAGCGCGGCCACCCACAGCGCGAACAGGAGCAGGCGGATCAGATTCGCGCGCAGCAGCGGACTGGTCCGCCCCATCGCCAGCACCGTCTGGATGTTGGTGAAGCTGTCCAGATCGAAGGCCATGCGCAGCAGCATCACCGACAGATAGATCCAGCCATATTCATAGCGATGATCGAACAGCAGCCGGAACAGCGCGGGTGCGAAGCCGATGCCAAATCCCAGGCCGGCGAACAGCAGCAGATAGAGGCGGGTGCGCGCAGCGTAGAACACCCCGCCCAGCGCGGCCGGCGTCTCGTTCCAGACGCGCGAGACCAGCGGGAAGAAATAGCGTTCCACATAGTTGCGCCCGAACGGCTGGACGGCGAGCGCCAGATTGGCGGGCAGCATGTAGACGCCGAAATCGGCGACGCTGAACAGCCTGGCGAACAGGACCTTGTCCGACTGGGTGATCAGCAGCGTGACGACCGTCGAGGCCATGATCCAGCGCGAAAAGCCGAGGAATTCGCGCGCCAGTCCACGGTCCCATGCCGGGCGCGAGCCGCCGCCGATGATCAGATATGTGAGCCCGATCCGCGCGGCGGCGCTGACATAGAGGCCGATCACCAGCGCGCGATAATCCGGCATCACCAGCGTGAGTGCCAGATTGGCGCCGATCTGGATGACCAGCGCGATCAGCTCGACCGCACAGGTCGCCCGTATCCGCCCTTCGCGCTGGGCGAGCAGAAGCGACATCGGGCAGAGCGCGTTGAGGAGAAAAAGTGGTGCGGTCGCCGCGATCGGCGCGGCCAGCTCGGGCTTGCCGAGGAACAGGGCTATCGGCCACGCGCACGCCAGCATCGCCGCCGTCTGAAGCCCCGACTGCCCCAGCCGGATTGTCCAGATCACATCGAGGAAATGCCGGTCGGCGCCCTTCCGGTGGCGGATCACGAAATCGAATATGCCGAGATCGGACAGCATCGTCAGCACGATCATCACCGACACGATCACGCCCACCACACCGAATGCCTGCGGATCGAGCAGCCGGGTGAGAACGATGTTCCCGCCGAGCCGCAACAGAATCGTCACGGCGGTAAAGGCGATCAACATCGTCCCCGCACCGCTGCGGGCGAAGCGGCGGCTCCAGCCCCGGATACCTCCGCCGCTCATCGCAGCGCGGGCAGCCGCTCGCCCTCCTCGACGGGTGCGGTGGCGACCAGGGGCAGCGGTGCGGCCCGCCGCGTGCGATGCGTGGCGGACAGCTCCGTACGCAGCGCCACCAGCAGGGCGACCATGACGAAGCTCATCTGCATCGGCGCGACCCAGCTGCTGACCAGCGCGAGCGACAGCAGCAGCGCCGCCTGCGTCGCAATGAGCACCCGCGCGAGAATGAGTTGCTCGGGATCAGGGTCGAGCCGCCGGATCGCCCGATAATACGGGAAGGCGGATAGCAGGAAGAGGATGTACAGGACGAGCGACACCATGCCGCCCTCGACGATCAGCGCCAGATAGACGTTGACCAGATCGACGATACCCTGGCCCTGAATGAAGATATCGAGCAGGCCTTCGCCCACCGCCTCGCGATAGCCGAACCAGACATGGCTGCCGAGCGCCCGTGGTACGCCGGTGATCAGCCCGAGGCGGTAATCGGTGGAGAATTGCGCGTCGGCGCCGCCGAGGATCGGCAGGCCCACCAGAACGGCCAGACCGGCAAGCGGCGTGGCCACCGCCAGCAGGTACCGGCCGCGCAGCATCTGATAGACCATGATGCCGACCGCCAGCGCGACGAGCCCGGATCGGGACAGGGTGGCCGCCAGACCGGCGACCGTCGCCAGGCCGAGGAAGGCCAGCGGCCCCGACCGGCCCCGCAGCTGCCACAATCCCCAGGCCCCGATCGCGGCCAGACCTAGCATCGCGCCCCCCGTCAGCGGGTGGGCGAACGGTCCATAGGCGCGCGAAATGCCGCCGCGCAGCAGCCAGACGCGCGGGGAATCGATCGTCCACAGATCCTGCTTGACCCCCATGATCCCCGAATAAAGCGGCCAGGACCGGACCGTTTCGAACAGGCAGAGCAGCCCCGCCGCCGCCGCGCCGAACAGCATCAGCCGGAGCAGCAGCTCGGGCCGCGCGATCCGCGTCCGCGATAATATCTGGTAGGTCAGCAGATAGGGCACGAAATAGGTGAAGATATTGCGCGCGATCGTGGTCGGCGGGGCGCGCAGCGACATACAGGCGCAGAAGGCCAGTATGAAGAGCAGCATATAGATGTCGCTCATCTCCAACCGGCGGCGGAGATGGTTTTCGGGGTGGATGAGATAGCCGAGCAGCAGCGCCAGCGAGAAGAAGAAGAAAGGCGTGATCGGCGCGATATAGGCGCCCGCCACCGCAAGCAATGATCCCGCCGCCGGCGTCCAGAAGAAAAAGAACAGCCAGCTTCCCGCCATCGGCACCCGCCGATCGAAGCAGGCGACCAGCAGCAGCATGAAGACGAGCTGGGTCCACAACATCGGCAGTGCCGAAACGGCGAGGCAGGCAACCAGGGTGGCGCAGATC
>SCUQ01000219.1 GCA_004297635.1 Rhizorhabdus sp.
TCACCTGCGCGCCCAGCGCGCAGGTGATCAAATATATGTCGACCGGTGGCGTCCTCTCCAACGTGTCGGGCGGCCTCGGCCGGGCGATGACCGACGAGGAGATGAAGGCGATCATCGACACCGCCCACGGCCTGGGCCGCAAGGTGGCGACCCACAGCCATGGCGTGGCGGGAACCAAGGCCGCGCTCGAGGCGGGCGTCGATACGGTCGATCATGGCAGCTTCCTCGACGATGAGGCGATCAGGCTGTTCAAGGCGAAGGGTGCCTGGCTGGTGCCGACGATGCTGGCGCCGAGGGCCGCTGTCGAACAGGCGCGTGCCGGGCTGTTGCCGCCCGCGGTGATCCCCAAGGCGGAGGAGGCCGCCGCCGCGGCGATGGCGAGCCATGCGAAGGCGATTGCTGCCGGGGTGAAGGTCGCCTTCGGCACCGACACCGGCGTCTCGAAGCATGGCGACAACGCCCGCGAGTTCGCCCTGCTGGTGCAGGCGGGGATGACCCCAGCCGCCGCGCTCAGGACGGCGACGGTCAACGCCGCCGAGGCGCTGGGCCGCGCCGATCGGATCGGCACGATCGAGCCGGGCAAGGACGCCGACATCATCGCCATCGCCGGCAGCCCTCTGGAGGATGTCCGCCGCATGGAGCATGTCGACTTCGTGATGCGGCGCGGCACTGTCGCCAAGGCCGGCGGCCACCGCGAGCCCTTTCCCGAGAATTGAAGGCGCGTCTTTCCCGGCCGGTCCGCGATGGGCCGGCCCCCGCCGGCGTTTATGGACCCAATCGCGCCCGGCGGCGTTGTCCCGGCAACCTTGGGGGGTGAATATAGTCATCGATGCCTGACAGCATGTCCGCCGCCATAGCTTCACTCGACTGGAGCAGTACCCCGCTGGGCGACCGGGCATCATGGCCGCAATCGCTGCGCACCACCGTCGATATCATGGTCGCCTCGCGCTTCGCGATGTGCGCCTGCTGGGGCCCCGAGCTCACCTTGATCTACAACGACGCCTATGCGCCGATCCTGGGGGCGCGGCATCCGCTCGCGCTCGGCAGGCCGCTGGCGCAGGCCTGGCCGGAAATATGGGGAGATATCGAGCCGCTGATACAGCAGACGCTGGCAGGCGAATCGGTGTCGGTCGAGGACATGCATCTCGTCATGACCCGCCACGGCTATGAAGAGGATACATGGTGGAGCTTCGCCTATAATCCGCTGCGCGACGACGATGGCGAGATCGTCGGTTTCCTCGACATATGTACCGACAGCACGGCCAAGGTCCTCAACGAGCGCCGGCTCGAAACCGAAAGCGCGCTGCTGCGCGAGAGCGAGAGCCGGCTGCGCGCCCTGATCAACGCGACGTCCGATGTGGTGTACCGGGTGAGCCCCGACTGGCAGGAGATGCGCCAGCTCGACGGAGTCGAACTTCTGGCCGATGCGGATGACCGAACGGTTCGCTGGATCGATGCGCTGGTACCGGAGGAGGCGCGGCCGATGGTCCTCGCCGAGATCGAACGCGCGATCGCGACGCGCAGCGCCTTCGAACTGGAGCATCCGATCAGGCGGGCGGACGGCACGACCGGCTGGACCTGGTCCCGTGCCGTTCCCCTGTTGGACGAGCAGGGGGCGATCGTCGAATGGTTCGGCACGGCGAGCGACGTCACCGGGGAGCATGTGTCGCGCGCGGCGCTGGCCGCGAGCAAGGAGAAGCTCGAACTCGCCACCCGTGCGGCCAGGATGGGCCAGTTCGACTATTGGCCGCAAACGGGCAGGCTGGAATGGGATGACCGCTGCCGTGCGCTGTTCGGCCTGAGCCCGGGCGTCCCGGTCAGCTATGAAGGCGCCTTCGTCGCGGGCCTGCATCCCGATGATCGCCGGTCGGCGACAAGCGCGGTCGTCGCGGCGCTCGATCCGGAAGGGTCACGTCTGTTCGATACCGAATATCGGACGATCGGCATCGAGGACGGCATCGAACGCCATATTCACGCGCAGGGCATCGCGATGTTCGACGGGGAGCTTCCCGTGCGCCTGATCGGCACCGTTCAGGACGTGACCGCCGACCGCCGCGCCCAGGCCACGCTGCGCGAGACCGAGGAGCGGCTGCGTCTGGCGGTTCGCGCCACCAATGACGCGATCTGGGACTGGGATCTGGTACGCGATCATGTCCAGTGGAACGATGCGCTGGAAACCGCTTATGGTCATCCCCTGGCGACGGTCGAGCCGAGCGGCGCCTGGTGGATCGAGCATATCCATCCCGACGATCGTGCGCGCATCTATGCCAGCATCCACGCCGTGATCGACGGCAACGGCAACGATTGGACCTCCGAATATCGTTTTCGCCGCGCGGACGGGCGCCATGCCGATATCAAGGACCGCGGCTATGTGATCCGCGATGCGGCCGGCGTCGCGATCCGGATGGTCGGGGCGATGCTGGACCAGACCGATCGCAAGGAGGCCGAACGCGCCTTTCAGCAGGCGCAGGCGCGGCTGGAGGAAACGGTCGAGGAGCGCACCCGCGAGCGCGACCAGATATGGCGGAGCACGCCCGATCTGCTGTGCGTCGCCACGTTGGACGGCTGGTTCCGCGAACTGAATCCCGCCTGGCAGGAAACGCTGGGGTGGACCGAGCAGGAGCTCACCGCGCGATCCTTCCTGAGTCTCGTGCACGCGGAGGACATCGCCGCCACGCGTGCCGAACTGGCCAGGCTGCCGCGCGATGAAACGATCTTCGGTTTCGAGAGTCGCTACCGTGCCAAGAATGGCAATTATGTCTGGCTGAATTGGAACATGGTCTCGCGCGGCGGGCTGATCTATGCGGTGGTTCGCGACGTCACCCAGGCCCATGAACAGGCGCAGGCGCTCGCCCGGGCGGAGGAACAGCTCCGCCAGAGCCAGAAGATGGAGGCAGTAGGCCAGCTGACCGGCGGCATCGCCCATGATTTCAACAATATGCTGACCGGGGTGATCGGATCGCTCGAACTGCTTTCGCGGGCGATGGCCAGCGGCAAGACCGAGCGGATCGGGCGCTATATCGATGCCGCCACCACCTCGGCGCAGCGCGCCGCCGGCCTGACGCAGCGCCTGCTCGCCTTCTCGCGGCGACAGTCGCTCGACGTCCGCGCGGTCGATGTGAACCAGGCCATAAGCGGGATGGAGGATATTCTCCGCCGGACTTTGGGCGAAGAGATCGCGCTCGACATACGCCTCGCTGCCGATGCCTGGAACGCGACGAGCGACGCCAATCAGCTGGAAAGCGCGCTGCTGAACCTCGCGATCAACGGCCGCGACGCGATGCCGCACGGCGGGCGGCTGGCGATCGAAAGCGGCAATATGCTGATCGGGGAGGACGGGAACCATGGTTTCGATCAGCTCGAGCCCGGCGAATATGTGGTGGTTCGTGTATCCGACACCGGCACGGGCATGTCCGAAGAGGTGATGGCCCGCGCGTTCGACCCGTTTTTCACGACCAAGCCGATCGGCCAGGGCACCGGCCTGGGCCTGTCGATGATCTATGGCTTCATGCGGCAGATCGGCGGCCATGTGCAGCTGTCGTCCCGGCCGGGCGAGGGCAGCACCGTCAGCCTGTTCCTGCGCCGGCATCATGGCCGGCCCGACGACGCCGAGGCTCGGGCCGCCCCGCCGGAGCCGATCGGTCGCGGCGAATGCGTGATGGTGGTGGAGGACGATGTCGCGGTCCGTATGCTGGTCGTCGATGTGCTGGAAGGACTGGGATATGATGTGATCCAGGCCGCCGACGGGCGCGAGGCCGTGGCGATTCTGGAGACCGTTCCGCCGCTCAAGCTGCTTGTCACCGATGTCGGCCTGCCCGGCGTCAACGGGCGGCAGGTGGCCGAGTTCGCGCGCGAGAAGCTGCCCGGCCTGAAAACGCTGTTCGTCACCGGCTATGCCGAGAATGCGGCCGTCCGCTCGACCTTCCTGGACGAGGGGATGGACATGATCACCAAGCCCTTCGCGATCGACGAACTGTCCATGAAGGCGTGCGCGATGATCGAGGGCGTTTCCCCGCGGCCGCTATGACGGTCCCGCTCATTTCGGATACAGATGCGGCGCAGCTCGGCCGCGACGGCCATGGTTGTCGCGCACGGGGCGGCTTGCTACCCCGCTCCGGTGGCCTGGAACTTCTGGATCGATCGCGGCGGCACCTTCACCGATGTCGTGGCGCGCGCACCCGACGGCCGCATCGTCACCGCGAAGCTGCTGTCGGAGGATCCCGAGCGCTATGAGGATGCCGCGGTCGCCGCGATCCGGCGGCTGACCGGTTGCGCCACCGGCGCGCTGCCGCCGCTCGACGTGCGGATCGGCACCACGGTCGCGACCAACGCATTGCTCGAACGCAAGGGCGAGCCGACCTGCCTCGCGATCACGCGCGGCTTCGGCGATGCGCTGACGATCGGCTATCAGGAGCGTCCCGATCTGTTCGCGCGCGCCATCCGCCGGTCCGCGCCGGTCCATGGCCGCACGATCGAGATCGACGAGCGGGTGACTGCCGAGGGCGATGTGCTGGTACCGCTCGATCTTGGCGGGGCGCGCGCCGATCTGGCGGCCGCCTTCGCCGCAGGCTTCCGCGCGATCGCGATCGTGCTGATGCACGGCTATCGCCATATGGAACATGAAGCGGCACTGGCGCGCCTAGCCCGCGATATCGGTTTCACCCAGATTTCGGTGAGTCACCGGGTCGCGCCGCTGATCAAGCTGATCGGACGCGGCGATACCAGTGTGGTCGATGCCTATCTGTCGCCGGTGCTGCACCGCTATGTCGAGCATTTCTCCCAGGCGCTGGGCGAGGGCAGCGCGCCGCTGTTCATGCAGTCGAACGGCGGGCTGATCGCGGGGGCGGGTTTCCAGGGAAAGGATGCGATCCTGTCCGGTCCGGCGGGTGGCATCGTCGGGATGGCGCGCACCGCCGAGGCGGCCGGTTTCGGCCATGTGATCGGCTTCGACATGGGGGGCACCTCGACCGACGTCTCGCTCTATGCCGGGCACTATGAGCGGGAGAGCGAGACGCGCATCGCCGGCGCCCGGATCCGCGCGCCGATGATGAAGATCCACACGGTGGCGGCGGGCGGGGGATCGATCTGCCGCTTCGAGCAGGGCCGCTTCCGGGTCGGCCCGGAATCGGCGGGCGCCATACCCGGACCTGCCTGCTACCGGCGCGGCGGGCCGCTGACCGTCACCGACTGCAATGTGATGCTGGGCAAGATCCAGCCCGATCATTTCCCGCAGCTGTTCGGCGCCGATGGCGATCAGCCGATCGACCGGGAGGCGGTCGAGGCGCGCTTCGCCACGCTGATCGAGGAAGCGGGCGGCGGCATGACGGCGCGACAGGCAGCCGAAGGCATGGTCGCCATTGCGGTTGCCAATATGGCGCATGCGATCAAGGCGGTGTCGATCGGTGCCGGCCATGATCCGGCACGGTTCACCCTCGCCTGCTTCGGCGGGGCGGGCGGGCAGCATGCCTGCCTGGTCGCCGATGCGCTGTCGATCGACCGGGTGATGATCCACCCTCTGGCCGGCGTGCTGTCCGCCTATGGCATCGGCCTGGCCGACCGCAGCGTGATGCGCGAGCGCAGCGTGATGCTCGCGCTCGACGATGCAGCGGCGATCGCGGCGGCGGTCGATGCGCTCTCGGCGGAGGCGCGGGGGGCGCTGCCCGATGCCGAAAGGATCGAGGCCAGCGCGCATATCCGCTATGCCGCGAGCGACAGCGGAATCGCCGTGCCGGTGGGCGATGCGGCGGCGATGCGGGCCGCGTTCCTCGATGCGTTCGCGCAGCGTTTCGGCTTCGCCGGGCAGGGCGAGCCGCTGATCGACATGCTGCGCGTCGAGGCGATCATCGCCGGTGGCGACAGCGCCGGTGGCGCCGCGAGCCTGCCATGTCATTCCGCCGCCCCGGTCGCGACCGTCGCCTGCTGGATGGACGATGCTGCGCACAATGCACCGCTGTTCGACCGCGCGGGTCTGGCCGCCGGCTTCCTGATCGAGGGGCCGGCGCTGATCGTCGATCCCGTCGCGACCACCGTCGTCGAGCCGGGGTGGCGGGCGGAGGTCGACCGGCAGGGCAATCTGATCCTGACCCGCCACCTGCCCCGGGCGCGCAGCATGGCGGCGGGCACCGACGTCGATCCGGTGCGGCTGGAGATCTTCGCCGGGCTGTTCATGGCGATCGCGGAGGAGATGGGCGCCGCGCTGTGCCAGAGCGCCTCCTCGGTCAACATCCGCGAGCGGCTCGATTTCTCCTGCGCTCTGTTCGATGCGTCCGGCAATCTGATCGCCAATGCGCCGCACATCCCGGTCCATCTCGGTTCGATGGGAGAGAGCATCCGCACGGTGATCGCGCGACGCGGCCGGGCGGCGGACGGGCGCGGCATGAAGCCCGGTGACGTCTATGCATTGAACGCCCCCTATCAGGGCGGCACCCACCTGCCCGATATCACGGTGATCATGCCGGTGTTCGTGGACGATGACGACGCGCCCGCCTTTTTCGTCGCGGCGCGCGGCCACCATGCCGATGTCGGCGGCATCAGCCCCGGATCGATGCCGTCGGTCAGCCGCAGCATTGATGAAGAAGGGGTGATCCTCGACAATGTGCTGGCGGTCGACCAGGGCCGCCTGTGCGAAGCCGAACTGCGCGAATTGCTGCGCAGCAATCGCTGGCCCGCGCGCAACCCCGACCAGAATATCGCGGACCTCAGCGCGCAGATCGCGGCGTGCACGCGCGGCGCCGAGGCGCTCCGGCGGCTGGCGCGCGATCAGGGGCGCGCGGTCGTCACCGCCTATATGGAACATGTCCAGGCCAATGCCGAAGCGGCGGTGCGCGCGCAGACCGGCAGTCTGCGCGACGGGGCACATGTCGTCGAACTCGACAATGGCGCGCGGATCGCCGTCGCCGTCCGCGTCGATCATGCTGCGCACAATCTGACGATCGACTTCGCCGGGACCAGCCCGCAATTGCCCGGCAATTTCAACGCGCCGCTGTCGGTGGTGCGCGCCGCCGTCCTCTATGTGATGCGCCTGCTGGTCG
>SCUQ01000022.1 GCA_004297635.1 Rhizorhabdus sp.
AGCGCCGCTATCGCGATCCATGCCGGCGCCTGCGCCGAGCCCCGCGCGCGAAGCGCGGCAACGATCGCGCCCAGGGCGCCGATCACGGGCAGCCATCCGGTCTGCAGCGCATCGCGCCACGGCTTGGTATAAAGCGGCTTCACCTCGCGGATATTGGCGAACCAGAGCTGTTCGAGTTCGGGCGATATCCCCTCGGGCCGGCCCAGGCATTGCGGGAAGCTCAACAGGAAAAAGCCGGCGACGACCGCCCCCGCCGCAACGACCAGCGCGCAACGCAGCGGCCGCCGGCCGCCGGCCGCGTAGCTTACCCCCATCAGCAGCGCCGCGCTCAGCAGCAGTGTCGACAGCCACACCGGCGACAGCACGTCACACACCATCGCGCGGTTGTCGTAGGAGGCGAAGCCGCCGAAGGCGATGGCGCAGCCGCCCGCCAGGGTGACGGCATAGGCCCGCATCCGGCCGGTCTCGCCCGCATCCCATGCCCAGCGCAGCGCGATCGAGGCCCCCGCCAGCGCCATCAGCGGGAGCAGCTCCAGCCCGATGCCGAACGAGACGGCGGTGGCGAGGCCGGCGGTCGCGCCGCCGCGCCGCCCGTTCGGATCGGCGAGGCCCGCGACGACCAGCGCCAGCATGGCGAGCTGCCAGCCATGGTGATCGGTACGAAGCGGCATCCACATGAACAGGCAGGTCGACGCGCACATCAGCACCGCGAAGGCGATCGGATAGGCGCGCGGGTGGATCGCGCGCCGGCTCGTCAGGATGATCGCCCACAAGGCCGGCGCCAGCGCCAGCATCGGCGCCACCGCGCAGGCGATCCGGTCGGCGGTGAATGCCCCGACGAACGGACGGAAGATCAGGATCAGCCCGGCGATCGGCAGGTCGACGATCCGCGACCAGTGGATGTTGAGCCCATCGGGCGGGGCGAGCTTGTGCTGGCGCAGGTCGAACCAGGGCTGGCCGGCGAGCCAGGCATGAACCTGCGCCAGCCGCATATTGTCGTCGGTGTCGCTGAGCGCGAGCCAGCGTATCTGCCCCCATTTATAGCTGAGGAAATAGACGCAGGCGCCGAGGAACATCAGCCAGAAGACCGTGCGCCAGCGGCGCTCGATCCAGGCCATCATCCGTTCCTCGAACTGCTTGTCGTCCCCGCTCTGCATCGGCCCCGGATAGGCGGGCGCCGGTCGCACCGCAACCGAAGTTACGCGGCGTTTCGTTCGGGCTGCGTTCAGATTGGCCATGCCCTATTATGCCCATCCGGGTAACGGATACGTGGGGACCGGACTGGCAATTTCCGCCCCTCGGGAGACGCTCCTTCGGGGTTCCCTTTCCCCGGGGAGCGCTTTCCTTCCACGACGGCAAGATGCTGGAAGCCCCTGCGGCCTTCCCGTAAGGGCGTCCGGGCGCCCCGCGCATGGCTTCCCCGCCTTGTCGCCCTGCCGCTTTTGTGGGAGAGCGCGGCTTCCTATGGCCGACACGCCTTTCCTCTCGCGCGAACGGACGGCGCTGCTCGGCCAGCTGCTGCGCTACGCGATCACCGGCGTGCTCGCCTCGGTCGTCAATATCGGCATCTACCATATGCTGGTGCGGCGGGCGGGCATGGACCCCAATCTGGCCTGGACCTGCGGCTTC
Source organism: Rhizorhabdus sp. (assembly GCA_004297635.1). Taxonomy (GTDB): domain Bacteria; phylum Pseudomonadota; class Alphaproteobacteria; order Sphingomonadales; family Sphingomonadaceae; genus Rhizorhabdus. The sequence continues at coordinate 1,630 of SCUQ01000022.1, forward strand.
GTCGGCGCCGCGATCACCGGCTATGTGGTCCATGGCCAATGGAGCTTTCGCGGCCATGGCGGGCGCGACCGTCAGGCGGTGCGGATCGCCCGCTTCGCGATCGTCTCGCTGATCAGCTTCGGCCTCAACAGCCTGTGGGTGTGGCTGCTTGTCCAGCATATGGACCTTCCGCTCTGGGCGCCCTATCCCCTGGTGCTATGCGTGACCCCGCTCCTGGTCTTCTGGCTGAACCGCATATGGGTGTTCGAATGAGCGATCCGCTGCCCCTGTTGTCGGTGATCGTCCCGGTAAAGGACGAGGAGGATGCGATCGCCCCCTTCGTCGCGCGCGTCGGCGCGGTGCTCGACGGGCTGCGCGATGCGCAGGGCGGGTCGATCGGCTGGGAAATCCTGTTCATCGACGATGGCAGCACCGACCGGACGATGGCGGCGATCCTGACCGCACATGACGCCGATCCGCGCATCGGCGCCCTGTCGCTGTCGCGCAATTTCGGCAAGGAGGCGGCGCTTTCCGCGGGCCTCGACAATGCCCGCGGCGCGGCGGTCATCCCGATCGACGTCGACATGCAGGACCCGCCCGAGGTGATCGGCGCCATGCTCGACAAATGGCGCGACGGCCATGAGGTCGTCTATGGCGTGCGGCGCAACCGCATGACCGACAGCCTGCCCAAGCGGCTGACCGCCGATCTCTACTATCGCGCGCACAACTGGCTCTCGATGGACAAGATTCCCGAGCATGCCGGGGATTTCCGTCTGCTCGACCGCAAGGTCGTCGAGGTGATCAAGCGGATGCCCGAGCGCAACCGCTTCATGAAGGGGCTGTTCGCCTGGTCGGGCTTTCGCCAGACGGCGGTCGAGTATGACCGCGCCGAACGCGCCGTCGGCACCACCAAGTTCAATTACTGGAAGCTGTGGCAGCTCGCGGTCGACGGGATCACCTCCGCCTCGACCGCGCCGCTCAGGGTCTGGTCCTATCTCGGCGCGATCATCGCGGTCGTCGCGCTGGTCTATGCAGTGTTCATCGGCCTGCGCACGATCATCTACGGCGCCGATGTCGCCGGCTATCCGTCGCTGATGGTGGCGATCCTGTTCATGGGCGGGGTACAGCTGCTCTCGCTCGGCATCCTCGGCGAATATGTCGGCCGCATCCTGGTCGAGACGAAGAAGCGGCCGATCTACATCATTCGCCAGCGGATCGGCGTCGCCGATCCCGAAGAAACAGCGGGGCACTGATGGATCGCGCCACTTATGACCGGATGGCCGAGATCGACCAGACCCACTGGTGGTTCGTCGCGCGGCGCCGGATCATCGCCGCGCTGATCGACCGGCATCGGCCGAAGGCGGGGCCGATGCGCATCCTGGAGGTGGGTGCGGGCACCGGCTCCAACCTGGCCCTGCTCCAGCGCTATGGCATGGTCGACGCGATCGAGCCCGACGATGGCGCGCGCCACTTCGCCGAGCAGCGCAGCGGCCTGACGATCAAGGGCGGCTATCTGCCGCATGTCCCGCTCGACGACGGCGCCTATGACCTCATCGTCCTGCTCGACGTGCTCGAGCATATTCCCGGAGACATCGAGGCGCTCGCCTATCTGCGCACCAAGCTGGCGCCCGGCGGCCGCATTCTCGTCACCGTCCCCGGCGCGCCGTGGATGTGGAGTTCGCACGATGTCGCCCATCATCATCAGCGGCGCTACACCGCTGCGCAGCTGCGCGGCGTGTTCGGCGAGGCGGGGCTCAGGCCGCGCTATATGAGCCATTTCAATTCGGTGCTGTTCCCGCTGATCGCCGCGGTGCGTGCGCTGGGCAAGCTGACCGGCAAGGAAGGCGGCGACGATGCGATGCCGTCCGCCCCGGTCAACCGCGCGCTGACCGCGCTGTTCGGCGCCGAACGCCATTGGGTGGCGAGCCTGCCGGTCCCCTTCGGCGTGTCGATCGCGATCGTCGGTGAGCCCAAGGGCTGACGTCACCGGATCGGATCGACATTCGATATCTTGTAAAGCGCCCCGCGCTCGCCGCCATTCCAGATCAGCTTGAGGGTCGGATCGTTGACCGGCCAATGTTCGCGCGCGGCGTTGATCAGCCAGAGATAGTCGAACGCATAGCGCGGGAAGAGCGCGACCGAGCTTTCGATCGTCCGCGCGGTGCGCGCGCGGCAGCGCTTGGGCCGCATCACCTGGGTCGGATCCTCGGCATAGCCCTTGGCTGGCGCATATTTGATCGACAACAGCTGCGCGCCCGGCATCGTCCACTGGCCGTTGACGAAGGCCTCGCGCCGGACGATCGCCATCGCGCCGAGATGCTCCAGCCGGGGCGATTCCCAGCGCGACAGACATGGCAGCTCGACCAGCGCGAAGACCCGGCTGTCGCGATCGACATGGTCGAGCGCGGCAAGCTGCTTTTCCTGGAAGTCGGCGAAGCCCGCATAGCGCTCCGTCGACTGCCAGAGGCGTACGCCGAAGATGATCAGCGCCAGCGCGGCGATCGTGCTGAGCGCGAGCCGGTTGGTGGTGCGCGGCACGAGACCGATGACGCCGATCGCGATCACATAGGGGGCAAGGCGCATGTCGGCATAGGCCGATCCGATCACGATGCGCGGCATCAGCACATAGGCGATGATCAGCACCAGGCAGGCGACGCCCAAGGTACGGCGCATGTTGACGCCGATCTGGCGCCAGCCGATCGAGGCGATGCCGAACAGCACCATCAGCACCAGCGCGCTCACCAGGATGATGTCGAACGCCATCCAGTGCGTGCGCAGTGCCGAGATCAGATAGACATATTTCGCCTTCCAGTTGAACCAGTCGAGCGTCTTGCCCTGCACGTCGCCCGACCGCCACGCGATCATCAGCAGCATCGGTGGGCTGAGCGGCAGGCAGTGAAGCACGCCGCGCCACAGCGATTCGCCGAAGCCACGCCCCTCGACATCGCGCATCCGCACGATCTCGGCCGAGAAGGCGAGCAGGCCGAGCACCCCCCAGGCGAAGCCGTGGCACAGCCAGATCAGACAGCCGATCGGCAGGAACAGCGCCGCGCGCAGGCGGATCCGGCCCATCCGGGCCAGATAGAGCCACAGCGCGAAGGCGTTGAGCGCCAGCGCCATGCCCAGCACATAGTTGATGAAGCCCCATTGGAAGGGCCAGCAATAGGCGAAGGGGGCGACCAGGCCTGCGGTAGCGGGCAGGCGGCCATGCACCTCGCGTGCGATCAGCAGCAGCCCGGTCAGGGTCAGCGGCGGTACCGCCATCACGATCAGCTTCACCGCCAGCTCGAGCCCGAACAGCTTCGCCAGCGGCACGACCAGCAGATCGACGCCGAGATTGCCCATCAGCGCCCATTGGAAACCGAAATAGCGGGTGAGCAGCGGCGAGGCGGGATCGGCGATCTCGACCCGATAGCGGCCCATATGGCCCATCAGGTCCACCAGCGGCGGCACCTCCGGCCGGAGCAGCGGGACGATCGAGATGAGCGCGAGCAGCGCGATGTACCAGGGGCGCGTCCACCAGCCGGACGGCGGCGTTACGGGCGGGGTTGAGCGGAACATCGGGACTCGCCCTTATGTCGGGCAGAAGGCTGGGGCAAGGGATTCGCGTTTACGCTGGACGCCCTGAAAATATTTCAGGATCGGCGCCGCCACATCCGCAGCCTGTCCGTTCCCAGCGGAACCGGTTCGAGCCAGGCCGGCACCTGACCCCTGATCAGCCGCGCCATCAACCCGTCGGGCGCCGCCTTGGTGTAGATGGCCGTTTCGCTGCCGCTGGGCTGGATCAGCACATAGGCCATGCCTTTTTCCCGCATCAGCCGGTGCGCGGCCTCGGGCGGTCCGATGAACGCGTCGATCACCCGCGCCATCGCCGCGCGGCCGCGATGATGGCCGCTTGCCGCATAGCTGTGCGGCGTTTCGATCAGCAGGCGGGGGGTAAGGTCCAGGCCGGTGAGGACATAGCCGCGCGGCAGCCGCGCGATCGGCGCGAGGCTGGTACAGGGCGCGAAGCAGGTCTCTCCTGCGTTTGTGGCGGAGTTTCCACCGCGTTCCAGCCCGGTCAGCAGCAGACCGCCCACCGCCATCGCGCCGATCGGCGACAGGAGCAATATGGCGGCGGCTGCCGCCGGAACCCGGAGCGATGCGCGGCGCCAGCGGTCGATGCTTCCCAGCGTCCGTGCGAGCAGCCAGCCGGCCCCGGGCAAGGCACAGCCCTGCGCGAACCCGCCCGCGCGCTGGACAAGCAGCGAGACCGCGAAAGCGGCAAGCAGCAGGGCAGCCATCGCCAGCCAGTCGCGCGCCGCGCCCGCGGTGGCGGCACGGCGCCAGGCAAGCACGGTGCCGGCGAGACCGATCAGCGGAAAGCCGAGCAGGATCATCGCGTTGTTGGGCGCCTGCCTCCACACCGGCAGGCCTTCGAGGACATTGTCATACCAATAGATCCGCACCACCGGATCGAGCTGCGCGAACGGCCCGGCGAGACAGGCGGGCGCCGTCAGGCCAAGCAGCGCGGTACCGGCCAGCGCGGCGAGGCAGAGTCCGGCGATCCGCGACAGCACGCCGCGAAGACGGGTCGAGAGCGCGGCCAGCAGCGGCGTCGCGACCATCGGGCCGAACCAGGCGGGGCTCAGCGCGTCGCACCAGGGCTGCGCCCAGGCGGCCCGGCCGTGGAAGGCCGCGAACAGCGCCAGTGTGGCGACGCCCAGCGCGCCGGCAAAGGCGCCGAAACGGCGATGGTCGCCCCAGGCCAGATAGCGCAACCCGAGCACCAGCCCCAGCGCCGTCGCCATCGGCAGCGCTTCCAGCGAGATGGCGAGCCACAGCGCGGTCGCGCCGCCCGCGACGATCCCCCCGCGGACCGGCTTCGCATCGAAACAGGCCGCGACCGCGAGCAGGCCGAGCATCGTCTGCCAGCCATGATGATCGACCCGGAGCGGCAGGACATGGAACAGCAGCAGCGGCGCGGTGGCGCCGAGCATCGCGGCCAGCAGCGCGGCACGCCGGTCGGCAAGGCGCGCGGTGATCAGCGCCACCGCCGACAGCGATCCGGCGAGCGTGATCAGGGGTACGACCGAGACGGTGATCCGTTCGGCCAGCACCGGCCCGAACAGCGGCTTCAGCAGCAGGATCAGCCCGGCGAGCGGCAGATCGACGATCCGCGACCAGTGCATCGGCACGCCGCCGGGCGGATCGATGCGATATTGGGTGACGTCGAAGAAGCCCTGCCCGCCGAGCCAGTCACGGACCTGCTGGAGCCGGAGATAATCGTCGGGGTCCCACATTTCGAGCGCAGCGATGTGGCGACGCGCGATCCACAGCAGGATCGCGCTGGCCAGCGCCCAGATGGCGAAGACGCCGAGGTGGAGCCGGCTCCTGCTCATGTCTCGAATGGGGTCAGGGTTTGCACCCTATCAGGCCGCGCGCTTGTCCGTGATCCGGGTCGGCACCAGCCGTTCCGACCTGAGCGCTGCGGCCGCGCCTGCATAATCCTTGGCGTCGTCGCCCTCGTGGCCGGCCTCATGATATTCGGCGTCCTCGTTGACCGCCCAGACATCGTGCCGCCGCGCGCCCGCGACGATATTCCGCGCGGTCAGCATCGCGGTCATCATCGCATGG
>SCUQ01000220.1 GCA_004297635.1 Rhizorhabdus sp.
GCTCTTCCGATCTATGCGCGCCGGCCGCCCGCAGCCGGTTGCACACCAGCGATCCGATACCGCCGGCCGCGCCGGTCACGACGATGTTTGTACCGTCAAGCTGCAATGTCGTTCTCCATTGGAATGGCGGCGAACAGGCCGCCGAACAGATCGAACATCGCGTCCGCCATGGTGAGGATCGCCTGCTCGTCGTCGCGATCGTCGAGAGCGTTCACCAGCGTTTCGAAGAAGCGCATATGGTCCTGGTCGAGCGCGCCGTGCGACGAGAGATAGGTGAAGGCGTCCGCGGGCAGGCCGAGGCTGGATCGCACCGCCTCCGCGCCCGAACTGGCGAACGCGGTACTGGTCCCTTCGAGCACGAACACCATGCCGAAGAAGGCCGCGGCATTGCCGGTCTGGATGGCGTGATAGGCATGGTCGACCATCCGTGCCGTGGCGTGCGAAGGCCCCTGCGACACCGCCAGATCGGCATTGCCGCCGGCCGCGCGGATATCGTTCAGAATCCAGGCCTCATGGCCCTCCTCCTCGGCGATATACTCGTCCAGCGCGGCGATCAGATGCGGCTTGTGCTGCAGCCGGCCGCGCGCCAGCCGCATCAGCGGTACGGTATGGCGAACATGGTGATAGGCCTGCGCCAGATAGGCGAGATAGGTGTCGCGGCTGATCCGCCCGGCAATGCCCGCCTGCAGCTGGGGTATCGCCATCATCCGCGCGCGGGCCTGCGCGCTGTGCATCACCAGCCTGTCAAAAAAGGGCAATGCCGCCTCGCGCGCCAGGATCTCCGGTCGCCGCAACCGGCCATTGCCGGTCAGCGTGCCGTCCAGCGGCGTGAAGGGCCGGCCCAGCCGCCACCGCTCGATGCGCGCATATTCGGGCAGCGCGGCATTGGCCTGCGCGATGGCCTCGGCGACATTGGCGGTCGACGATGCCGGCACGATCAGCGCGCGAAGCGCACGGCGGCCATCGCCCTCGACCATGGCCTGCGCGATCGCCGGCTGCCCGGTCAGGACGGCTTCCACCCATTCCGGGGAGATGTTGCGGCCGAAGCTGGTGATGATCAGATTGGATTTCCTGCCGAGAAGACGGACGCGTCCGTCGTCGTCCAGCACGCCCAGATCCCCCGTCGCGATCGGCCCGGGCATGCGGGCATGGCCCACCGTGCCGAGATAGCCGCTACCGGCGATCATGATCTCGCCGTCCTCCGCGATCGACAGCGCGATATGCGACAACGGCCGCCCCACCGTTCCCGCCCTGTGATCGTCCGGCGCATCGAGCGTGACGACCGATCCGCATTCGGTCAGCCCATAGCCCTGCACCACCGGAAGGCCGAGCCGGGCGGCGCGGTCGAGCAGTGCGGGCGCGACATGCGCGCCGCCCACCGCGATCAGATCGAGCGAGGGCAGGGTGGTGCCCGTCGATTCCATGTCGGCGACGATCCTGCCGAGCAGTTCGGGAACCAGGATCAGGCTCGTCACCCCCGCCTGCCGGATGTTGGCGATGATCATGTCGGCCCGCGGATCGAACATCCGCGCCATTCCCGCCTGTTCCAGCGACAGGCCCAGATAGCAGCCGCCGGCCAGCAGCGTGGCATAAAGGCCGCCGACATTCTCCAGCAGCACCCCCAGCGGCAGCAGCGGCATGTGGACGCCGGCCCGCTCGGCGCCCAGCCGATCGACGATCGCGCCGGCCGTGGCCAGCATCGCGCCCTGCGAAAGGCAGATACCCTTCGGCGTCCCGGTCGAACCCGATGTATAGCTGATCTTGGCGGTGCCGGCGGGTAGCGGCGCGGGGCCGCCGTCCAGCCGCTCGATCCCATTCCGCCCGATGACCGCGCAGGCCCCGGCATCCGCCAGCGCGCTGGCAGCCTGCTCCGGGGTGAAGAAGGGCGGCAGCGGCACGCAGGCCCGGCCCAGCTGCAGCAGCGCCAGATCGGCGAGAATCCAGTTCAGGCCATTGTCCAGCGCAATGCCTACCGGCCCGGAACCGGCGCCGATCTCATCGGCGATCATGCCGGCCATCGCGTCGATCTCGCCGGGAAGTGCGCCATAGGCGATGTCGTTCGCGCCGTCGCGAAGCGCCACCCTGTTCGGAATCTGCCCGGCCCGCACCAGGATCGCATCGATCAGCGCGCTCAAGAGCGCACCGCGCGGTCGGTGAACCGGGCCAGGGCGGCGATGCCCGCCGCTATGTCTCCGGCACAGACGACCGGATCCATGTCATAATAGGAGCCCCAGGCGTCCGGATCGTGGACCAGCTCCCGCTTAGCATCGGCCAGCTCCACGACGGGAAGCGCCAGCCGCGCGAACATCGAGCGGAGCGGGCGGGTGAGCGTCGCCACCACGATCTGATGGCTGGATGCCAGCGCCGTGGCCGTCTGGGACCATAGTTTCACGAGCGCCGCCGAGGGCAAGGACGCAAGGCACCCGATCTCCACGATCGAAGACCGCGCGATATCCCGGCCGAAAGCTTCGGAGACGACACCTTCGATCGGGCGGCTCAGATAGGCTTCCAGAAAGAGCGGCCCGGCGGCCGCCTCACGATAGCCCAGCGCCGCGGCGGGCTGCGCGCGGCCGTTCGATACCGTGTTCCAATGGGGATAATCGAGATAGGGCGTCGCGGAATGCGCTTCGTCGAAGCGGTGGCTTACGAATGCTCGAACATCTGTCTTCATTACTCAACTCGCGCTGTTCGAGCGAGAGACGGCGCCAAGTGAGGATCGCCACAGTCGCGGGCGAAAGAATTTCTGGCAGGGCAATGGCGCACGCTGCCGGGCGGCACCGATGAAACGAGCCTAGACGTGGTTGCGTGAGCTGCCACATCGCCGCCCGCAACCAGCGCATTTCTCATCGCAAAGGATTGCCCGCCAGGCCAAACCTCCGGCGGGCTTCCCTGCGTTTCAGAACCGCATATATTCCCTCCGCCGTCCGCCGCGCATATCGTCAGCGGCAGCCCTCGTCCCTTCTCCCGCCAACGCTGTCGATCCGCAATGCGGTGGCCCGTTCGAAAATGTCACGGATCAGAGGGTCGCGTTCCTGCGCGCGGATGGCGATCTGGAACGGGATCGATCGGCGCGGCGTGAAGCGCAGTTCGGTCAGGCTGCCGCGGTCGAGCTGGTCGCGCACCATGATCTCGGGGACGAAGCTCATTCCGCCGCCGGCCAGGACGATGTCGATGAGGGTGCGCACATTGTTGGAGAGGTTGATCACCGGGCCTGCAGGATCGTTCCCGCCGAGGCTGGCCAGCGCCAGGGCGTGGATCGGCGAATGCGAATGGATCAGCCAGATTGGCACATCTGCCGGGTAGTCGCCGGAATCGAGACCCAGGGCGGGGCTCGCGACCCAGATCATTTCCGCATCGCCGATCGGCCGGGTTTCGATACTGGGGCTGGACACCGGACCCGCCAGGAAGATCAGGTCATGGGTAGCGCCGAGCAGCTTGCGTAGCATCGCCTGGGAAAGGTCGATCTCGACCTCGATCGTCGCCCGCGGCATCGCGATCTTCAGCTCCGCCAGGAAGGTCGGCAGGCAGCTGGCCGCTGCGATCTCGCCGGCACCGATCCGGACGATGCCGGATGCTCCCTCGAAGCTGTTCGACTGCAGCAGCGTCCGTTCGATCACCGCCCAGAGCGGTTCGCAATCCCGGACCAGCTCGCGCCCCCGGACGGTCAACTCCATTCTGCGCCCGGCGCGCTGGAAGATATGGTAGCCGATCTGGCTTTCCAGCTCGCGGATCCGAGCCGAAATGGCCGGCTGGGTGGTGTTCAGCCGGTCCGCCGCCGCGGCGAATGTCCCCAGCCGGCTGATCCACAGCAAGGTCTCGAGATGATAGAGTGATAGTCGTCTCATAAGAGTTACTGATATATATCGGAAGAAAACAACAATTGGAACTTATGGCTCGAACCCGCTAGCCCATCCTGAGGGAGACGCGCATGACCAAAATCTATTCGTCCGCCGAAGCCGCCCTCGAGGGGCTGTTGTTCGACGGCATGACGATCTGCTCGGGCGGCTTTGGCCTGTGCGGAATTCCGGAACGGCTGATCGACGCCATCGTCGCCTCGGGCGTGAAGGATCTCACCGTTGCCTCGAACAATGCGGGCATCGATGGCGAAGGCCTGGGCAAGCTGCTGCGCAGCCGCCAGATCCGTAAGATGATCAGCTCCTATGTCGGCGAGAACAAGGAGTTCGAGCGGCAATATCTGGCCGGTGAGCTCGAGGTGGAATTCAGCCCGCAGGGTACGCTGGCGGAGCGGATGCGCGCCGGCGGCGCAGGCATACCGGGTTTCTACACGAAGACCGGCGTCGGCACCCTGGTCGAGGAAGGCAAGGAAACGAAGATGTTCGATGGCGAGACTTATGTGCTCGAACGCGGCATTCGCACCGACCTGTCGATCATCAAGGGCTGGAAGGCCGATGAATCCGGGAACCTCGTCTTCCGCAAGACCGCGCGGAACTTCAATCATCCGGCGGCAACGGCGGGCAGGATCTGCGTGGCCGAGGTCGAGGAGATCGTCCCGGTCGGCTCGATCGATCCCGATCACATCCACTTGCCCGGTATCTATGTGAAGCGGCTCGTGCTGGGCGCGCCTTACGACAAGAAGATCGAGTTCCGCACCGTGCGGCAGAGGGAGGCGGCATGATGGCGCAGGAAACCAAGGGCTGGGATCGCAACCAGATGGCGGCACGCGCCGCCCGCGAGCTGCAGGACGGCTTCTACGTCAATCTCGGCATCGGCATTCCCACGCTCGTCGCCAACAATATCCCGGCGGGGATGACGGTGACGCTGCAGTCGGAAAACGGCATGCTCGGCATCGGTCCCTTTCCCTATGAGGGTGAGGAAGACGCCGATCTCGTCAACGCGGGCAAGCAGACGATCAGCCAGCTGCCCTCGACCAGCTTTTTCTCCTCCGCGGACAGCTTCGCGATGATCCGCGGCGGGCATATCGACCTGACCGTGCTCGGCGCGATGGAAATCTCCGAAACCGGCGACATCGCCAACTGGATGATCCCGGGCAAGATGGTGAAGGGCATGGGCGGGGCGATGGACCTGGTCGCCGGCGTCAAGAAGATCATCGTGGTGATGGAGCATAATGCCAAGGATGGCAGCCCGAAATTCATCCCCGCCTGCACCCTGCCGCTCACCGGCAAGAGCGTCGTCGATATGATCATCACCGATCTGGCGGTGTTTCAGCGGCCGGACCATGACAGCCCGTTCCGGCTGATCGAAATGGCGCCGGGTGTCACGGCCGAGGATGTCGCGGCGAGGACGACGGCCAGCTATCTGAGCTGAGCGCGTTCAGAACCGCAGCGCGATCGAGGCGAGCAGCCGGTCGGAAGCCGTCGACGTTCCGGTGGCGACGGCTTGCTTGCCTGAGCGGTGGGCATAGAGCGTCTCGATCGCGAAGGCCGACGGGCCCACCAGCCGCAGTCCGCCGCCGAACGAGGTGAAGCGTCCGTCCGCGTCGCCCGCCGTGGTGGTGGTGCCGGCATTCCAGGTGCGGACATGGTCGACGAAGCCGAAGACCTGCGGGCGGAGGCTGTCACCCGGCCAGACATCGAGGCGCGGCTCCAGCCGCAGGCCCAGCGCGCGGTCGCCCGAGGCCGAGCCTGGGTCGTAACCACGGCCGATCGTATAATTGCCGATCGCATATTGCTCGAAACCCGGCAGGCGTCCGCTCGACCATTGGCCGTCCAGCGTCGCCGCGAGGCTGAACGCCGGTCCCCAGGCGATGACATCCTCGGCCGTGGCGCGCACAACGGCCGCACTGCTGTCGTTGCTGCGGCTGCCGGTCGCGGCGGCC
>SCUQ01000221.1 GCA_004297635.1 Rhizorhabdus sp.
CGTCTATAACGCCGATCCCAAGAAGGACCCCACCGCGGTCCGCTATGAGACGGTCACGTTCAACCGCGTCCTTGCCGATGATCTCAAGGTGATGGATGCCAGCGCCGTCGCGCTGTGCCGCGACAATGATATTCCGATCGTGGTATTCAACATCCGCGAGCAGGGCAATCTGGCCCATGTGCTCGCCGGATCGGGAACCGCCACCGTCGTCCAGAATTAGGGGAGAAGCGAACATGCCCGCCTATGACAAGGCCGATCTCGAACGCCGCATGCACGGCGCGGTGGAAGCGCTGAAGAGCGACCTGGTCGGTCTGCGCACCGGCCGCGCCTCGGTCAACCTGCTCGATCCAGTCACGGTCGAGGTTTACGGTGCGCATATGCCGCTCAACCAGGCGGCCACCGTCACCGCGCCCGAGCCGCGCATGCTGTCGGTGCAGGTGTGGGACAAGAGCAATGTCGGTCCCGTCGACAAGGCGATCCGCTCCGCCGGGCTCGGCCTCAATCCGATCATGGACGGTCAGACTCTGCGCATCCCGATCCCCGATCTGACCGAGGAGCGCCGCAAGGAGCTCGCGAAGCTGGCTGGACAATATGCGGAAAAGGCCCGCGTCGCCGCGCGCAACGTCCGCCGCGACGGCATGGACAATCTCAAGACCGACGAGAAGAAGGGCGTGATCAGCGAGGATGACCGCAAGCGCCGCGAGACCGAGGTGCAGAAGCTGACCGATAGCACGATCGCCGACATCGATGCCGCGGCAGCTGCGAAGGAAAAGGAAATTCTCGGCAAGTGAGCGGCCTTCCGGCCAGCTCCGTATCGAGCCCCGATAAGGCGGCAGGCAATGTCCCGCGCCATGTCGCGATCATCATGGACGGCAATGGCCGCTGGGCGAAGCGCCGCTTCCTGCCTCGCATAGCGGGCCACCGCGCAGGCGCCGAAGCGGTGCGCAAGGTGGTGCGGGCCGCGCGTGACATGGGCGTGCAGGCGCTGACCCTCTACGCCTTTTCATCGGAAAACTGGCGCCGCTCGACCGAGGAGGTCTCCGACCTGATGGGGCTGCTCAAGCTTTATCTGCGCCGTGAGATCCGTGAGCTCAACGCCGAGAATGTCCGGCTCCGCACGATCGGCGATCTCAGCGGTCTGGGCAAGGATCTGGTCGAACTGGCACGCGAAGGTGTGGAGGCGACCAAGGGCAATACCGGCCTCAACTTCGTCCTGGCGCTCAACTATGGGTCGCAGGACGAAATGGTCCGCGCGGTTCGCGGCATCGCCGATGATGTGCAGGCCGGGACGCTGTCGCCTGCCGATATCGATGCGGCGTCGATCGAAGCGCGTCTCGATACCAGCGATCTTCCGCCGCTCGATCTGCTCATCCGCACGTCGGGTGAGCGCCGCCTCTCCAATTTCCTGCTGTGGCAGGCCGCTTATGCCGAACTGCTGTTCGTCGATACGCTCTGGCCCGATTTCGATCGCAAGGCGCTCGCCGACGCGATCTCCGATTTCGGCAACCGGGAGCGCCGCTTCGGCGGACGATAAGCGCGGCATGGCACAGGCCAAGGCCTCCGAGCTTCGGGTTCGTGTCGTCTCCGGCATCGTCATGACGGCGATCGCCGTCGCTGCCATCTGGACGGGCGGCTTTGCTTTCTGGGCGCTGGTATCGCTGCTCGCCGTGGCAATGATGGTCGAATGGGCGCAGATGGCGCAGGCGCCGCGGTGGCAGGTCGCACTAGGCGGGTTGATCGTGGCGGCTCTGATGGCGTCGGCGCTGGGTTTCGTCGATCCCGCCCAGCTGGCGGCATTCGAGGACAGGCTGATCGCGCAGACCGTAGACCTGATCGGCCTCGCCGCGATCCTGCTCGCGGTCGTCAGCTTCCGGGCCCGGCTTGGCTTCGGGCTTCTCTACGTCGCGTTTCCGGCGGTCGCGCTGATCTTCCTGCGTGAACAGCCCGGTTTTGGACTGTGGATCGCGCTCTGGACGATGATGATCGTCTGGGCGACCGACATTGGCGCCTATTTTGCCGGCCGCGCTATCGGTGGTCCCAAGCTCGCGCCAAAACTCAGCCCGAACAAGACCTGGGCTGGCCTGATCGGCGGCGCGGTGACGGCCGCGATCGTCGGCGCGCTGATCGCCTGGCAGGGGCGGATGGGGCTGTTCTGCTGGGTAGCCGCCGCCCCGTTCGCCGTCGTCGCGCAAATGGGCGATCTATTCGAAAGCTGGCTCAAGCGCCGTTCGGGCGTGAAAGACAGCGGTACATTGCTGCCTGGCCACGGTGGCGTGCTCGACAGGCTCGACGGGCTCGTTCCCGTCTCGGTGCTGGTCGCGGCGGCGGTTGCGGGAGGGCTGGTTTGATCCCGCGCTCGATCTCTATCCTCGGCGCTACGGGCTCGATCGGCACATCGACCCTCGATCTCGTCGAGCGGGAGCCCGAGCGGTTCAGGGTCAACGCCCTGACGGCGCAGCGCGATGTCCAGGGCCTTGCCGATGCGGCACGCCGGACGCGCGCGCAGCTGGCGGTGATCGGCGATCCCGCCCTCTTCGCGCCGCTCAGGGACGCGCTGGCCGGCAGTGGCATCGATGTCGCGGCGGGGGAGGGTGCGCTCATCGAGGCTGCGGCGCTCGGCGCCGACTGGACGATGGCGGCGATCGTCGGCATCGCGGGACTCAAGCCGACCATGGCCGCGCTCGAAGCCGGTGGCACCGTGGCACTCGCCAATAAGGAATCGCTGGTATCGGCGGGCGCGCTCATGACCGAAGCGGCGAAAAACCATGGTGCGACGCTGCTACCGGTCGATTCCGAACATAATGCCGTCTTCCAATGCTTCGATCATGCCGCCCCCGGCTGCATCCGCAAGGTGACGCTGACCGCGAGCGGCGGGCCTTTCCGGGAGTGGAGCATCGATGCGATGCGTGCCGCCACCCCGGCCCAGGCCGTAAAACATCCCAACTGGTCGATGGGCGCCAAGATCTCGGTCGACTCCGCCACGCTGATGAACAAGGGCCTCGAACTGATCGAGGCCTTTCACCTCTTCCCGCTGCCGGCTGACGGCTTCGACGCGATCATCCATCCGCAATCGGTCGTCCATGCCCTGGTCGACTATATCGACGGCTCGGTCCTGGCGCAGCTCGGTACGCCCGATATGCGCACGCCGATCGCCCACAGCCTGGCGTGGCCGCAGCGCATGGCGACGCCGTGCCGCGCGCTCGATCTCGCGGCGATAGGCCGGCTCGACTTCCTGGCGCCCGACCCCGAGCGCTTCCCGGCCCTCGCCATTGCCCGAGAGGTGCTGAGGGCCGGCGGCGCGAAGCCCGCGATCCTCAACGCGGCCAATGAAGTAGCCGTCGCCGCCTTCCTCGACGGTCGGATCGGCTTCCTCGATATCGCGTTAATCGTACGCAAAGCCCTGGATCGCTATGATCCCCCGGCGCCGGCCTCGCTTGACGATGTGTTCGCGATCGATGCCGAGGCGCGCGACACCGCGCGCGTGGCGATGGAGATTATCACGGCGTGACAGATCATCCCGGTATCCTATTCACTGTTCTCGCTTTTCTGCTCGTCATCGGGCCGCTGATCTTCGTCCACGAACTGGGCCATTATCTGGCCGGTCGCTGGTGCGGGGTGAAGGCGGACGTATTCTCGATCGGCTTCGGGCGCGAGATCGCGGGCTATACCGATTCGCGCGGCACCCGCTGGAAGCTCGGCTGGATGCCGATGGGCGGCTATGTGAAATTCGCCGGCGACATGAACCCGGCCAGCCAGCCGACGCCGGAATGGCTTGCCTTGCCGCCGGAGGAGCGCGCCCGGACCTTTCAGGCAAAACCGGTCTGGCAGCGATTCCTGATCGTCTTTGCCGGACCGCTCACCAATTTCCTGGTCGCGATCGGCATCTTCATGGCGTTTTTCGCGGCTTATGGCGTGCCGCGCACCCCATCGGTGCTGTCCGCCGTGATGGATGGCTCGCCTGCCGCCAAGGCGGGGCTTCAGCCGGGGGATAGGGTCGTCGCCATCGCCGGCCGGCCGGTCGATACCTTCGACGAACTGGCCGACATGATCCGTTTCCGCCCGCAGGAACGACTTCAGCTCGATATCGAGCGGGGCTCGTCCCGGAAGAGCCTGTTCGTCGTCACGGCCGCCGACGTCGAGCGCGACCGCTTCGGCAACGAGTTCCGCAAGGGCACGATCGGCGTGATGTCGGGGCCGCAGGTGATCGAGCCTGTTTCCCTGCTTCAGCTTCCAGTCGAAGCGACGAGGCAGACGATCGGCATCGTCCGCATGATGGTCGATACGCTCGGCCAGATCATCACGGGTCGCCGCTCGGTCAAGGAACTTGGGGGGCCGCTGAAGATCGCCCAGGTCTCCGGCCAGCAGGCTTCGCTGGGCCTGCTCAACTTCGTCATGCTCATGGCGCTCATTTCGATTAATCTGGGATTCATCAACCTGTTGCCAATCCCCATGCTCGACGGAGGCCATCTGGTCTTCTACCTGTTCGAGGGGATTGCGCGCCGGCCTGTGCCGGAGCGGGCGATGGAATGGGCGTTTCGATCGGGTCTGGCGGTGCTTCTGTCGTTCATGATCTTCGTGACGCTCAACGATATTCTCTCGCTGGGTGCCCTCAAGGGGCTTGCCGGGTTGATCGGCTGAGCTTGTTGGGGCAGAGCCTGCGCACGCTCCCCTGAACGGGGCGCATGGATTCTATGAAGGCGGGGAACGCGTGACGGCGACGACGGCGAACAATCATCGGGCGCGGATCATTCCGGCGCTTCTCGTCGGCACGATGCTCGGGGGGCTGGCCCAGCCCCTTATGGCACAGCAGGTCGCCGCTCCGGCCGCGCCGGCAGCGGCAGCGGCGGAAACGCCCAATGTCGTGGCCGAGGTGCCCGGTGTGATCAAATCGGTCAACGTGGCCGGCAGTGAGCGACTGGAAGCGGATACGGTACGCTCCTACGTCAAGCTGACGCCCGGTGAACCCTACACCCGCGAAGCGCTCGATCAGGCGCTCAAGGATCTCTACGAGACCGAATTGTTCGCCGACGTGCAGGTTCGCGACGACGGGCAGGGC
>SCUQ01000222.1 GCA_004297635.1 Rhizorhabdus sp.
CGTCCTGCTGCAGTCCATATTGGGGGAACGGATAACGAAGGCCGTTGCGCGCCAGCGCCTTCATCCCGGTTATCGCCTTGGCGAGATCCGCCACCGTCAGCGCCATTAGCATTTCGTCGTCGAGCACCCCGCCGAAGCGGCGTTCGGCGAAGCAGGGGATCGACAGGCTCGGCTCGCGGGTGACGAGCGCCCTGCCCCAGCTGTCGGCGCAGGCGCTCTCGCCGACGACGCTCCAGTCGAAGCGCTTGTAGCCAGACCATTGCAGGCCATTGATGAAGTAGATCATCGCTCCGGGGGTCGCGTAGAACAGCGCAATATCGGGATCGGCCAGCCTTCCGGACGCCAGCGGCGAGACGCCCAGCGCCTCATAGCGCCCGTCTGGCACGCAGTGCATCGCCTGCTGATGGCGTGCAGAATCCGCCTGCGTTGCGTACCAGACACCCGCCATCTCCTCGCCGCTCAGCCATTCGGGGCGCTTGGCATGACCCAGCCCGACGACGGCGCGGCATTGATCGCCAACCAGATCCTCGGCGGTGATGCCGATCGTCCAGCCGAGCCGGGCGGCCTGGCCGACGATCTGATCGAGCGTGTGGATCGCGGTCGGACGGCGGATGCGCGCGACCGCCTCCATGTCCTCGCGGCGCTCGAACAGCTTCATCGCGATCGGCAGGCTGCGCAGGCGCAGCAATCGTTCGAGGTCGCCGACCAGTTCCGCCAGCACCGGCGGTTCGCCTGCGGATTGACTGTACGCGGTCATGATCGCTCCCCTCGAAGGTCCGAACGCCGTGATTGGCGTCACACGATGGAGCGGTCCCGCCCCTTCCAGAAATGCTCGCGTACGGCGCGCCGCAGCACCTTGCCCACCGCGCTCTTGGGAAGGTCGTCCCAGAACTCGACGCTCTTGGGCGCCATGACGCTGCCGACCCGTTCCTTGCAGAAGGCGATGATCTCGGCGCTGTCGACCTGCGCTCCGGGCTTGAGCTGGACGACCGCCTTGACCGCCTCGCCCCATTTCTCGTCAGGCACGCCGACCACCGCGCAATCCTGCACCGCCTTGTGCGCCGACACGACCTGCTCGACCTCGCCGGGATAGACGTTGAAGCCGCCGGTGATGATCATCTCGCGCTTGCGGTCGACGATGTAGAGGAAACCGTCGTCATCGATCTCGCCGATGTCGCCGGTATAGACCCAGCCGTCGCGGACGGTGTCCTTCGTCGCGGTCTCGTTTTTGTAATAGCCGTGCATGCGGAAATCGCCGCCCATGATGATCTCGCCGCGCTGCCCGCTCGGCACCGGATGGCCCGTCTCGTCGACGATCCGCAGCTTGGTGAGGATGTTGGGGCGACCGCAGCTCGCGAGCCTTCGCGGATGGTTCAGCAACGCATCGACATGCGCCGCCGAGGAGAAGAACGCCCCGATCAGCGGCCCGGCCTCCATCTGGCCATAGCCCTGCACCATCACCGGCCCGAACACGCCCAGCGCCTCGCGCACCTTGTCCACCGACATCGGCGCGGCCGCGTAAAAGAAATATTCCAGTGAGGAAAAGTCGTGCTGGCGCACCGTGGGATAGGCGAGGAGCGAATAGATCGCGGTCGGCGGCAGGAACAGATGGGTGACCTTGTAGCGCTCGATCGCGGTGAAGATGTCGGTTGCGTCGAACCCCTTCAGGAAGACCTGGGTCGCCCCCACCGCAAGCAGCGACATGCCCAGCCCACCCGCGGCGTGCGTCATCGGCGAGATGACGAGATGCACCGGATGGTCACTCCTGGGCGGCATCGCCACGTTGACGCTCAGGGTCATGCATTCCCAGGTGCGATGCGAGAAGACGACGCCCTTCGGCCGGCCGGTCGTCCCGCCCGATCCGAAGATCGCGACGGCCATATTGGGATCCTCGTCGGTCTCCGGCGCGGCCCGGAAGGGCTGCGATGTCCAGGCATCGACGGAGACTGCCTCGGCGCTGCCGCGCTCGATCGGCACGCAAAGGCGCAGCTTTTCGCAGCCGTCCTTCAGCACATCCAGCTGATCGGCGAAATCGCCGTGATAGAGCAGGATTTCGACGTCGGTTGTATTGAGATGATAGGCGATGTCCTGAATCGAATTACGCGCGTTGACGGCCACCCACACCGCGCCCGACCGCGCGATGCCCAGCACCGATTCCAGCGCCCGGCCGCAATTGGGGCTCCACACCGCAACCTTGGTCTCGCCCGGCACGATGCCGGCGTCGATCAGCCCGTTCGCGATCTGGTGTGTCGCGCGCTGGACCTCGGCAAAGGTCCGCGAGTGGCCCGTGTCAAAATCCAGGGTGCAGATGCGCGCCTTGTCTATCGAGACGCCGCGATCAAAGAATTCGACAAGTCGCATATCCAGGTTTCCCCCTTATCGTCACCCCGAATGCGGTCCGGTCCGCGAAGTGGATCGCTCCCCTCTCGGCCGGCCACAGCTCCGTCAGGCATCGTCTTCGCCGATCTTCTTCCCATTATGGAATTTGGGATAATAGAATTCGTGATGCTGCTTGCGCACCGGCTCCTCCACCTCGTCGGCGGGCAGATGCCAGAACATCTCGCGCGCGGTGGCGCTGTCGTACAGCGGGTGCTGCGAGTGGCGCGTGCTGATCAGGTTGATCACCGCGGTCTTGCCCGAGGCGAAGGATCGCTCCAGCGCCGCGGTGATGTCGGCGGGATCCTCGACATGTTCGACGTGGCAGCCCAGCGGCTGGTACATCAGGTCATATCGGACGTCCTGGGTCAGCCTGAAGCCCTTATAGGCATCGGGGCCTAGAATCCGGAAATTCTCGCCATAGCAATATTGCTCAAGCCCGGCGGCAAGCGCGCTGTCGTTGTAGATCAGATAGACGACCGGGATATCGTAGCGGATCGCGGTTTCGATATCGCCGCCGCCCAGGCCGACCCCGGCGTCGCCCATCATCACCAGCACCCGATCATCCGGCCGCGCCAGCTTGGCCCCGATCGCCATGCCGATGCCGTGCCCGAACGCCGCCGACAGGCCGGCGTCGAGCACCTGCCCGCTCTGCCTGGCGAGGAGATGCTCGCCCAGGAAGGTCGATGCCGTGAACGAGTCGAAGATCAGGGTGGTGTCCGCCGTGGTGAAATCGGACACCACCTTGGACAGCCAGCGCGGATGGATCGGCGCATCCTGCGACACCTTCAGGGCCTCCTCGGCCATCCGCTGCACGAACTGATCCTGCAATGCCCTCGTCCGGGACGTCCAGGCGTCGCGATCGGCGTCGACCGCGCCGGCGGCCTCCTCGCTCGCCCCCAGCATCTGCTCCAGCACCATGCCGGGGTCGGCGACGATTTCGAGCCTCGTCGGAACGGTCGTCAGGACATCCTCGGCGCAACTTTGCAGCTGGATGAACCGCGCGTCGGTCTTCCACTCGCCGAAGCTTTCGAGATAGCCGACGTTGAGCCCGAGCAGCATGACCAGATCGGCCTCGCCGATGACCTTCTTGCGCGCGCCGCCGCTGATCGACAGCGGATGATCCTCGGGGATCGCGCCGCGGCCGAGCCGGCGGATGTTGAACGGGATCTGCAACCGCTCCGCGAGCGTCTGAAGCTGCGGCCCCGCCGACGCCCAATGGACCCCCTCCCCCGCGATGATCAGCGGGCGCTTCGCGGCGCTCAGCAGCTCGACGGCGCGCTGCGCATAAGCCGGATCGGTCGCCTGCCGGGCGGGTGGGGTTTCGAGCCATGGCCCCGGAAGATAGGCGATCTGGCCCGTCTCCTCGATCGGCTCGAAATTGAACGTGTCGACCGGAAACTCGATACCGACCGGGCCGTAGGGCGGCGTCATCGCATCGCGAAACGCCTTGCGGATGAAGTGCGACGCCATGGCCGGGTCGGTGACCCTTACGGTCCATTTGGTGATGCTTTTGCAGACATCCGCGGCATAGGCTTCCTGCACCGCGCCGCGATGGCTTTCGCGTTCCTTGTGGCCGCCGAACAGGAACACCATCGGCGTCCGCGAGACATAGGCCATATGGATGCCGGTGATCATGTTGAGCATGCCGGGGCCGCCGGTCGCGAAACAGACGCCGGGCCTCCTCGTCGCGCGGGCATAGCCGTCGGCAGCGTGCACGGCCGCCTGCTCATGCCGCGTCATGATGATCTTGATGCCCGCCCGGTACGAATAGTCGATGATCGACTGGATATGGCCGCCGAGGATGCCGAACATGACATCAACGCCTTCTTCCTGGAGTGCCTTGACGGCCAATTCGGCGGCCCAGCGCTTCGTCATCTCGATCTCCCATCCCGGATGCCGTCCGTCGGCTCATCCTATCATCAGGGAAAAAGCACGGCGCGTCAGGCGCCCATGCTCGCTCCCGTTTCTAAACGACCGGCTGCGCGATCGAACCGGCGGGTGCTCCGCCGATCGGTCGGATATCGCGCGCCGCGCTGCGCTACAGCAGGCTCTTGTTGCCGCCGCCGTCGACGGCCAGCGTCGTGCCCGTGATGTACGACGCGAGCGGCGAAGCGAGGAAGGTCGCGATGGAGGCGATCTCGCCGGGCTCGCCTTTGCGGCCCATTGGGATCATCTTCATCACTTCCTGAACGTCGAGGCTGGTCGCCTGCTCGGCGGGGGCGGCTCGATCCGCACGTTCCAACCGCGGCGTCTCGATCAGCCCGGGGCACAGGGTGTTTATCCGGATATTCTTGGGGGCCAGCTCCATCGACAGCGTCTTGGCCAACCCGATCACGCCGGCCCAGGTCGCGACCGACAGGCCGAAATTGGGCAATGGCTGGATCGCAGTGCCCGCGGTGATGTTGACGATCGCCCCGCCGCCGCGAGCCTCCATCAGCGGCACCACGCCGCGGCTCATCCGCACGACGCTCAGCAGATTCTGCTCGAATGCGCGGCTCCAACGCAGATCGTCGAAATCCAGCGCCGGCCCGAGCGGTGGCGCGCCGTCGTTGTTGATCAAGATGTCGACACCACCCCATTCGCGCACCGCGGCAAGGATATTGTCGCAGCCGTCGAGCATGCGGATGTCGCCGACGACCGTCCGCACTTTCCGCCCGAACTCGGCGCTCAGCTGATCGGCCGCCTTGAGCAGCGGCTCCTCCTTCCGGGCGCTGATGAGGATGTCCGCCCCTTCGGCCGCGAGGGTGCGCGCGATCGCGAAGCCGATGCCCTGGCTCGCCCCATTGATCAGCGCCGCCTTGCCCTTCAGCCTCAGGTCCATGGTCTCTCTCCAGATATGATTTCGAACATTATGCGGCGAGCCACTGGCTTATGGCACAGGGTCAATAACGTCAATCTGATCGACCGCATGTTTAAAATATTTACGATAAAGTCAGATCACGATCAGGCGCGCCGTCGGCGGATTTTCCAGCCTGTCGGCAGGGGCTGATTGCGTGCCCGGGATAGCTCCCCGGCACCGTTACCGAACCCTCAGAGATCATGGCGCGAACTCCATGAGAAGAAGCTCTCGGGCTGATTGTCTTTGGCCAGCACCGACAGATAATGCGGCTTCCACACGTCCCTGATGAACGCCTCCATCGTCGTCGGCAGCGGAACGGGATCACCGTGGAACCGCACCACATGGCTGTTGAGCGCCTCCAGGGTCTGATTGTCGTCGAGCCATTTCTCCAGCGTTCCGAACTGGTCGAGAAACTTCGCTTCGACATCCTTCCTTCCGCGGTCGACGAAGCGATAATCCACCGGTCGTCCGATTTCCTTGCCGATGATAGCAGCGATCTCGGGCATAGTGAGGCTTTCGGGGCCGACCTCGCGGATGACGAGGCGTTCGCCGGTTGGCTCGGTCAGCTCCTTGGCCGCCAGCGCTGCGATGTCACCGGTCGCCACCCAGTTCGTCTTGAGATCGGGATCCAGCGACCAGCCGATCCCACCATGTTCAGCGATCGCGTCGGTCCAGGCGAGCAGATTCTCCATGAACCAGGCCGCGCGCAGATGGACGCGATCGATGTCGACGAGCTGGTCCAGCGTCTGTTCAAGGTCGGCGAAACCCTTGAAATGGCCGGTCGGGCCGTCAACGTCGGCGCCGATCGCCGTCAGCGTGACGACGAGCTTGACTGGCGAACCACGAAGCGCGTCGACCAGACGGCGGGCAACCACCGGATAATGGCCATGCGGGTTGTTCCAGTCGGTCTTGACCATCAGGAAGGCCGCATCGACATCGTGGAAGAAGGCGTCGAGATCGCCGGCACCGGTATCGAAGCTGCCGATGACGGGTTCCGCGCCGATCTCGACCAGCGCATCGAGCGCCGCTCCGCCGCGCGACAGCGCCTTGACCTGATGTCCGGCGCTCAGCAGCCTGCGCGTAAGCGGCGCACCGATCCGGCCGGTCGCACCCAGAACAGCAATCCTCATGATAATCTCCCAATGACTTTATGTTCATCAAAAATCGTATCGAACCGGTCGACATACCGCTGGCCGTCGACACCCTGTCGCCACCGTTATCCGGCATGGATCAACGAAACCCCGAATTCGGCGAGGCGAGGTATCTCCATCTGAAGATACCAGTTACGGGCCCAATGCAAGCATTTTCTGAATCTATAGTCAGATGACATGCACGCGGTTATAACAGGCGGTTTACGATGGTGGGTGATGGATGCGGAAGGTAAGGGCATGGATCGGGTGAATCTCACCGATGAGTTCAGCGAAAGCTCGCTGACCTGCACGATCCGGCGCGTCCATCGGTTGCTGGTCAAGCGTGTCCAGGCGCGCTTTCCCGAGTCCGATCGGAGTTTCGAGGAATGGATGGCGCTGCGCCTGTTCGCCGATGGGCAGATAGAGACCGCCGGCGATCTAGCCCGCGAATTCGGCATCGCCACCGGCGCCACAACCCGGCTGATCGACAGCCTGGAAGATCAGGGTTTCATCGAACGCGACAGGAAGAATGACGATCGCCGCGTCGTCCTGCTCCGGCTGACCCCACGGGGCGCAGCGCATTTCAGGGAAAAGCTGCCTGATCTGGCGGGATGCTGGGGCGAGGTACTGGCCGACTGGAGGAAAGAGGAGGTCGATCAACTGACAGCCCTCCTCGCCAAGCTTCAGCAATCCTTCGTTCGAACCGGGGCCCGATAGCGTTCGCTGCTGCGCTCGATCGCGCAGCCCGGTGATCGGATCGGATCAGCGCCCCTGCCAGTCGGGGCTCCTCTTTTCGGCAAAGGCGGTCCGACCTTCGACGGCATCCCGCGATGCGAGCAGGCCGGCGATCTCCGGGCGATTCCAGAGCTGCACGACCGTGTCCGACAGCGGCTGCGCCGCGGCGTCCAGCGCGACGCGCTTGGTGGCGCGAACGGCCAGCGGCGCGCAGGCAATTATCTCGACCGCCCAGCGCCGCGCACAGCCGAGCACGTCGCCATCGACGACTTCGGCGACCAGCCCAAGCGCAGCGGCCTCCTGGGCGCTCAGCCGGCGTCCGGTCAGCAGCAGGCTCATCGCGCGCTTCATGCCGATTTCCTGCGCCAGCCGCTGGATACCGCCGGCGAGCGCGGCCAGCCCGACGCGAGGCTCGGGCAGTGCGAACAGCGCCCGCGACGAAGCGACGATGATGTCGCAGGCCAGCGCAAGTTCGAATCCGCCGCCGAACGCGACACCGTTGACCGCGGCGATCACCGGCTTGTCCAGATCGAAGCGGGAGGTCATGCCGCCGCAGCCGCTGGGCGGCAGGCTTGCCGCGCTGGTCGGCAGCTCCGATTTCAGATCCTGGCCGGCGCAGAACGCCTTGTCGCCATCGCCGGTGATGATCGCGACCCACTGATCGTCGTCCGCGGCGAAGGCGTCGAGTGCGGCCGCCATTTCGTCATGTGCCGCCCGGTGAAGGGCGTTGCGCGCCTCGGGCCGCCTGATCGTAATGATCGTCAGCGGACCTTCGCGGTCGATCGCGATGAACTGCGGGCTGCTGGTCATGCCATTATCTCGCAGCCAGGGTCAGGACGCGGCCGCGACGCGCGGCATCAGCGGCACCGCGCCGAGACGCGCGACCGCCCGGTGATAGCCCCGCTCGAACCGATCGACGAGTTCGGCCGTGGTCGGAATATCGTCGATCGCGCCCACCCCCTGGCCAGCGCTCAGGATGTCGACCCAGCGCTTGGGCTCGAGGATCTCGCTGATGTTGAAGCCGCCTTTGGCCAGATCTTCGCGGAAATCGTCGCCCGGCAGGGTCTGGCGGAGGAAGCTGCTGCCGATCCCGTCCACCTGATCGGTATAGACGACGTCGGTGATGTCGGATTCGAGCACCAGCCGCTTCAGCTTTTCCGAGGCGATGCTTTCCACCGTGTTGACAAAGCGCGTGCCGACATAGGCCAGGTCCGCCCCTGCGGCGATCGCGCCGGCGACAGCCTGCCCGTCGCTCATGCAGCCCGCCAGGATCAGCGTCTTGTCGCCCATGATCGGCTTGAGCTCACCGAGGAAGGCGAACGGATTATAGGTGCCCGAATGGCCGCCCGCCCCGCCCGATACGGCGATGATGCCGTCGACATTGGCCTCCAGAGCCTTCTTGGCATGGCGGACGTTGATCGCATCGTGAAAGACGAGGCCGCCATAGGCATGGACCGCGTCGGTTACCTCGCGCGTGATGCCGATCGTCGAAATGAGGATCGGCACCTGATATTTGATCGTCAGCGCGAAATCCGCCTGGAGCCGATCATTGGTGCGGTGGACCGGATATTGGGTGGCCCAGGGAACGCCATTGTCGCCGACCCGCGCGCGGACATCCTTGAGCCACTGTTCATAACCGTCGGACGTGCGCTGGTTGAAGGCCGGGAACGAGCCGATCACGCCGGCCTTGCAGCTTTCCACCACCAGATTCGGGCCGGAAACCAGGAACATCGGCGAAACCAGGATCGGCAAGCGCAAGCGGCCTTCGAAAGATGTGGGCAGCAAGGGAACGCTCCATGATGTCAGAGGGTCGGCCCGGCGGGCCCATGCTCGAACGGCTAACCTTGTCTGACTTTTAGGTCAATAGTTTCATCACGATGTTGCATTGACCGAATCGGATGGCGCGCCGCTGCTTTCCAGGGTGGATGCCCGAACGAAAGCGGGCCGACGAACGCGGGATATGCCGACGTCGCCAATCCCGGAGCGGCGCTCCGCTGGCCACCCGCCGCACAAATCCGCCGGTTCCGCCACACCGCCGATCCCGACGGCCTGCGCCGGGATCGGCGGCCAGCCGACAGACAATGTTTGACGTGAGAATGTTCGATATTTATCGCACGGTACAGATCATCACACTTGAAAATCGGAACGCTATCGATGCCCCGCTGGGAAAACGGCTTTCAGACGAGCGAGGAAATACAGCGCTACAAGCGCTATGCCGTGATCCGAGAAGCCGCACGGATCATGTCGCGCCGGGGCTTTCACAACACCTCGCTGGACGAGGTGGCCAAGGTGCTCGGCATCTCGAAGGGCACGCTCTACAATTACGTCACCGACAAGCAGGAAATCCTGTTCGAGTGCCATAATATCGCGCTCGATTTGGGGGATTATGCTGCGCATGTCGCCCGGACGGCCGGCGGCCGCGGGATCGACAAGCTGCGGCTGCTGCTGCGCTGCTATATCATCTGGATGTATGGGCAGGATGGCGTCGCCGGCGTCACCTTCGACGTCAACGCGCTGCGCCCAGATGACCGAGCTGCGGTGGTGAAGCGGCGCGATGCGATGGAGGCGAACCTCCTGGCGCTGCTGAAGGAAAGCACCGACGACGGCAGCATCCGGCCGTGCGATGCGCGCATCGCCGTCTACGCGATCATGACCGCGGTCAACGGCATATCGACATGGTTCTCGGTCGACGGCCGGCTGACGATCGAGGCGGTAGCCGATCAGATGCTCGATCTGCTGACGCTTTCGCTGGCGACCGAGCCGGACAAGCTGGCGCCCTATCCGCCGATCCCGCCCTATCCGATGCTGGCGACCCCGATGGGCTTCTTCAATCGCAGCGCCCCGGCCGCCGCCCGCGCGGACAAGCCGGTCGAGCGGAAGGCGCGAACGTCGACGCCACGCGCGAAGGCGGTCCCTGCTCCGAAGCGCAAGGCACGCAGCACCGGCGCCAAGGCGTAAGCGCGGGCCGTCTCGGCGCTCAGCCGCCGACGGCGTCCGCCACCGCCTCGATCGGCGTCACGGTCACCTCTATGCCGTCCAGATGCACGGCGGCTGACACCTGCTCCCAGTCCTCGGGCTCTGATGAGGCGAGCTGGTTGATGTTTTCCCCCTCCAGCGATGCGGCGAACCGCCAGCCGCCGGCATTGCCCCATCCGTGCGGATAGCTGACCGCGCCGCGCGTCACCGCGTCGGTCAGTTCGACGGTCACCCGTATCGCGCCCGAGGCGCTGCGCAGTTCCACGTGCTGGCCATCGCCGATCAAACGATCGGCGGCATCGCGCGGGTGCATCTGCAGGGTTGGCCGATCCGAACGGACCAGCTTCTCCACATTGTGCATCCAGCTGTTCATCGAGCTGAGCCGTCGCCGGCCGAACAGCCGCAGTATGCCGCGCTTGTCTTCTCCCGAAGACTGCAGCAGCCGATCAATCTCTGTCCTCACCACCGGATGACACAGGCGCGGCTTGCCGTCGGGCGTCAGCACGCGCGTCCAGCTGTGCGCGGGATCGACCGACGGAGTCGGGCGGACGCCGCTCGGAAACTCCTCGATCAGCCGCGCCACGCTCAGCCCGTCCGGCCGCGCGCCGAAATCGTCGCCGTAAGTGCCCTTGCGCAACGACGTGTCGATCACGTCGATCAATGACGGCGATGCACCGAGCGGGCCGTCCTCGGCGAACAGCGCCGCCTTGCCGAGCCGCGACAGGACCGCGTTGTAGATATCGAACTCGGCCCGCGCTTCGCCGACCGGCTCGATCACCGCCTGCGTAAACTGGACCCACGGGCGGGGGGCATTGGCAACCCAGGTCTCAGTGAAATCAGGCCGCTCGTAGAAAGTGGGCGTCGGCAGGATGTAATGCGCGTGCCGGGTCGTCTCGGTGACGTAGAAGTCGAGAGCGACCAGCAGATCAAGCTGCTCCAGCGCCGCCGCCGTCTCCGCGCCGTTGGGATAGGAATTGACCGGATTGCCGGCGGTCACGAACAGCGCGCGCATCTGCCCCTGCCCCGGCGTGGTGATCTCCTTGCCGACCAGCCCGCCCGGCGTATAGCCCAGCATCATCGGCAGATCGCCGATGCGCGATCGAGCCGCCCCGTGCGGCTGAAAGGCGGGGCGCGGCGCCCCCTGCCGTGCGAAGGGCTTCTTGCCGATCACCCAGCCGCCGGCCTCGCCGAAGCGCCCGGTAACGATGTTCAGCGCTTCGGTGAAGACGTTGGTCAGCGACGGATAGCGTCCCCGGTTGGTACCGAGCCGCCCATAAGCGGCGGCGGTGCGCGCCTTCGCCATCCGAACGGCCAGCGCGCGGATCCGGTCGGCCGGAACGTCGCACTCGCTCTCCGCTCGCTCCGGCGTCATCGCCTCCACCGCATCGCGAAGGCCCTGCCATCCGACACCGTGGCGATCCAGCCAGGCGCGATCCTCCAGCCCCTGTTCGAAGATATGATGCAGCATCGCCCCCAGCAACCAGGCGTCGCCGCTCGGCCGTATCGGCACATGTTCGTACTTCCTCGCCGTTTCGGTCCGCCGCGGATCGACCACGACGACCCCGCCTTTCGCGTGGATGCGATCGAGCCGATGCAGTACGCGCGGCTCCGCGACGAACGACATGTGCGAGACCAGCGGGTTGCCGCCGAGGATCAGCAGGAAATCGCAGCGCTCCAGATCCGGAAAGGTCTTATCGGCCGGATTGTCGTAGACGAGACCCATCGCCGCAGTTTTCCCGGGCCCGTCATTGTGCAGCACGCTGAACAGTTTGGAACCGCCAAGGCTGCGCAGGAAGGTCGACGAATAGGCGATGTGCAGCGCCGAGAGAAAGGCCGGATTGCCCTGGTACAGGCCAATCGCCGCGCCGCCATGGCGCGCTATGATCGCCTTCAGACGATCGGCGATATCATCGAGCGCCTCATCCCATCCGACCGGCTCAAACATCCCCGCCCCGCCGACCCGGCGCAACGGCGTCGTTACGCGATCGGGGTCGTGGGTGATGGCCGCCATGCCGGGCCCCTTGACGCAGAGATGCCCCTCCGAGACCGGATGGTCGCGATCGGGGCGGACTTTCACGATCCGCCCGCCCTCGACATCTGCGATCAGCCCGCATTGCGCTTCGCACAGCCTGCAAAAGGTCGGGTGCGCGCCATCTGCGCCAGGAATCCTGGAGAAGCTCGTGCCGGCCATAACCTCATCCCATGATGCTGCTTCGCAACGGATTCGCAATCCATGCGAATTCTGGAGCAGTTTAACTGGACATAAAGTCAGATATATTCGCCAGCAAGCCCCATTCGAGCTTCCGCCTCACTATGTTCGACAATGCCTAGCCTAACTGCACTATGGTGCTATCGACGACAAAGGCTGATTTCTGGCAGCCGGCCGGGCAGATTGCGGACAATAACGGTCGATCCGATTCCGCGATTGACTTCGTAGTCAGTATTTAATAACTCACATATCAAGCAAGCAGACTCCGAAGACGGCGCATCGTCGAAGAGGTACGGCAAGGTTCCACCCCCGCCCCTCCCGACGCTGCGGACGAACTAAACAAACAGAAAATTGCTGGTTAGAAGGGGAGAGAACGAATGCGGAAAAACAACTTCATCCTTACGTCCGCTGTGTCGCTGACGGCGGTGGCCGGCGCGATCGGCCTGGCATCGGGCGCGAACGCGCAGCAGGCTTCATCGAGCGCCACCATCGAGGACGCCGCGGAAATCATCGTCACCGCCACCCGCCGCGATCAGGCGTTGCAGGATATTCCGCTGGCCGTCACCGCCGTCGGCGGCGAACAGATCAAGCAGCAGAACATCACCTCGACCGCCGATCTGATGCGCGTCGCGCCGACCCTTCAGGTCCAGACCGGTCAGAACGAGACCAACGCCTCTACCTTCCGCATCCGCGGAGTCGGCACGACCGGCGACAATTTCGGCCTGGAAGGCGCGGTCGGCATTTTCATCGACGGCGTGTACCGCCAGCGCGCTGGCCTCGCGATGAACAACCTGTTCGACATCGGCCATGTCGAGGTCCTGCGCGGGCCCCAGGGAACGCTGTTCGGCAAGAACACTTCGGCCGGCGCGATCACGATCCAGCCCAACCTGCCGAAGCTCGGCGCTTTCGACGGATCGGTGCGCCTCACCGCCGGCAATTATTCGGCTCGCGAGGTCGAAGGGATGGTCAATGTCCCCCTCGGTGAGAAGGTCGCGGTGCGCGTCTCGGGCGCCTATCAGAAACGTGACGGCTATATCCGGGACGTCATCACCGGCGCCGATACCAATGATCGCGATCGTAAGCTGGTCCGCGCCCAAATCCTGTTCGAGCCGAGCGACACCGTCTCCTGGCGCGGCGTTTTCGACTATTCGGAGAAGGACGAGCATTGCTGTCAGGCCGTCTATGGCCGGGTCGGCGGCGCAACGCTGCTCATGAACTCGCTGGTGCCGGGCGCGGTTTCGCCCATCGCCCCGACCTATCTTTCGATCGGCACGCCGAGCCGGCCGTTCGTGGAAAAGACCGACGATACCGGCTTCGCCAGCTATCTGACGATCGAACTGCCCAACGACATCACCTTCAAGAACATCCTCGCGCATCGCGAATTCAACGGTCAGAACAATGGCGATGCCGATTTCGGCGCGGCCGACATCCTGTACCAGCATGTGAGGAGCCGGCAGAAGCTGACGTCCGC